>JALXCG010000065.1 GCA_026991065.1 Gemmatimonadota bacterium
GGCGAGCCCTCGATCGCTGGTCGAAGAACCCCGGTATCGAGATTCTGGGCAATCCGGATCCGACCCGCCGCATCGGCATCGTCTCCTTCAACATCAAGACGCCAACCGGGAGCTACCTCCATCCGAAGTTGGTCACGGTTCTACTGAACGACCTGTTTGGAATCCAATCGCGCGCCGGTTGCTCCTGCGCCGGCCCCTACGGCCATCGCTTGCTGGGCATTGACCCCGAACAATCTGAGCGTTACCGCACCTGGATCCAGAAGGGCTACTGCGGCATCAAGCCCGGCTGGTGTCGCGTCGGCTTCCATTTCACGATGGATGACGAGGAGGCCGACTTTGTCATCGCCGCGGTGGAGTTTCTCGCGCGCTCCGGTCACCACTTCCTGCCGCTCTACTGCTTCGACGTCAAGAGTGGCGCCTGGACCCACTGCAACGACCCGGTCATGGAGCGAGCCTTCTCACTGGCCGCCGCGCTCGAAGCGGGCGAAGTGGTTCCCCAGGCTCTCCCGGCCGATCTTCGCAGCCGCCTCTACCACTCGTATCTTGAAGATGCCGAGCGCGAGGCGCAAGAACTGGCTGCTGTCGCCCGCTCCCCCAGACACCTCGAAGGGGAGCTACGCGACCTGCAGTATTTTACCCTCTAGTCGTGTCGTGGGCCGCGGCCACGGTCGGCATGTAGTAGTCAGTGGTGTAATCGGCCACCATGCGCGCCGCCGAGAAGGGGCCGACCACGCTGCCCATCGACGCGATCATGCGTGCCAGCCAGCGGGTCGGAACGCCGTTCGCGTCTCGCTCATAAAACTCGGGCACCACTTCGTTTTCGAGCAGTGAATAGAGAGAATCGGCGTCGGCCTGATCCTGAACTTCGGCATCGGCGCGCTCGCGCTCGTCGCCGATCGCCCAGCCATTCTGGCCGTCATAAGCCTCCGGCCACCAACCATCGAGCACCGAAAGATTGATCCCGCCATTGAGTGGGACCTTTTGACCACTGGTGCCGCTGGCTTCCAGAGGACGGCGTGGGTTGTTCAGCCATACATCGACCCCCTGCACCAGGTGCCGCCCCACCTCGATGTCGTAATTCTCCAGAAGAACCACGCGCCGCGCCAATTCCGGATCCTGCATGTGGCCGCCGATCTCCGCCACGATCCCCTTGCCGGTCGTATCCGTGGGATAGGCCTTGCCTGCGAAGACAAGCTGCACCGGTCGATCGGCGTTGCAGAGAATCCGCTTCAAGCGGGCAAGATCGCGGAAAATCAGATTCGCACGCTTGTAGGGAGCGAAGCGACGCGCAAATCCGATCGTCAGAACATTCGGATCGAAATCGGCCTGCGGAACGCATCCCTCGCGGGCGCAGCGCAGCGCCTCGCGCGCAGCGATAAACTTCACCAAGCGCTCCTTGAGCCGTCCGTGGATGCGCCACACCTCCTCGGCGGGCAGCGTCCGCACCTCATCCCACCACTCCCGGCTGGTCAAACGCTCGCTCCACTCGGGACCGAGATGGCGGGCAAAAAGTTCCGCCATCTCCGGCGCCATCCAGCTCTGCGAATGCACCCCGTTGGTCACCGCACCGATCGGAACATCCTCGATCTCCACACCGGGAAAGACGTGACTCCACATCTCTCTTGACACCCGTGCATGAAGCCGACTCACGCCGTTGGCGCGCGCCGCCAGGCGCAAGGCCAGAACCGTCAGAGAGAGTTCCTCGCCACTTTCACTCTCGGGGTTCTTCTGCCGCCCCAGATCAATGAACTTCTCAACATCAATCCCCGCGGCCTGACAGTAGGAAGTGATCTCCCGCTTGACCAATTCCACATCAAAGGCTTCATTGCCCGCGGCGACCGGCGTGTGGGTGGTGAATACGCTCCGCGCCGCCACGACCCGCAGCGCTTCTTCGTAGGAATCATGCTCCAGAACCATGCGGCGCCGAATCCGCCCCAGGGTTTGAAATGCGGAATGCCCCTCATTCATGTGCCAGACGTGGGGGCGCAGCCCCAACCGGTGGGTCAGGTGAATCGCCCCCAGGCCCAGCAACTCCTCCTGCTCCAGACGATTCGGCCTCTCGGTACCGTAGAGTTGACCGCAGATCGCGCAGTCCCGCTCCGTGGCCCCATCGATATCGCTGTTCAATAGATAGAGGCGATTGCGGCCAACCATCACCAGCCACACCTCTGCCCGCACCAGGCGGCTGCCGACCGGCACATCGACCACCAGAGGATCGCCATCTTCATCGATGACACGCCGCATCGGCATCTGCCCGAAATCGTGGTCGGGATAGACCTCCTGCTGCCCGCCCGAGGCGGTGATCCGCTGCTCGAAATAGCCGTGCCGATAGAGCAGGCCAATGCCTACCAGCGGCACTCCCAGATCGGACGCCGCCTTCAAGTGGTCCCCCGCCAGCACCCCCAGCCCACCGCAGTAGATCGGCAGCGACTCATGCAAGCCGAACTCCGCCGACAGATACGCAATGCACCGATCGCTCTGGTCGGGGAAATGGCGCGCGAACCAGGTATCGGTCCGCGCCAGGTAGGCCGCCTGCTCCGCCGCGATTGCCGCCAGGCGCGCCACCGTCCCGTGGTCTCCGGCCAGCGCCTTCAGCGCCGCCGGCGATGCCGCCCGCAGCACGGCGACCGCGCTGTGGGAGCGCTCCCAGGTTGCGGCGTCCAACCGTTTGAAAACGCCTTCCAGCTCGGGGCGATGCAGAGACCAGGTCCACCACAGATTGGTGGCCAGTGCTTCCAGCGGTGCCAGGGCAGGGGGCAGATCCAAAGCAAGCGGTTCCGGGGTATGCGAAGTCATGAACAATCCAGAGATGGCTAGAGAAAGGCAGGCAGGGAAAGATAGATCGAGGGCCACCCCCGCCGCATGCCACGTGCAGAGGCGGGCTCTCGCGCCCCTGGTCGATCGGCGGGATAATAAGACAGCGCGGCCACGCTGTGCGCACAATCCTCAGCGCATCACTCCGACGGGCTCTCGTCGTGGGCCTCTTCGGCACGCTCCAACGCATGCTGCAACAGTCGCTTGTGGCGGCACAACTTGCCCCGCAGAAGCGCTTGATTGAGTTCCCCCTGCAGCTCCCTGGCGGTGAACGGCTTCAACAGGAAGCCGGAAGCCCCGGCGTCACGGGCGATCTCTACCCTTTCCGGGCTGGCGGCACCACTCATCATCACCACCGGCAGATCGGGTTGCAACTGCAACGCGTACTCCAACAATTGCAACCCATTCCCATCACCCAGGAGAATATCGAAAAAAGCCGCGTCCCACTGCTGCGCATCCAGCGCAGCGCGTGCACTCACCACACCATCGCAAACCGTCGGCAGATGCCCCATCAACTCAAGCATCCGCGCCAGCACGCGCTGCACGCCATCCTCATCATCGACAACCAATACGGCAGCTTTTGCCAAGGTCACGCCTTTCCGACTGCCCGGACTTCTCATCGCAGCACCAACCACCACGCCCAGCGTTCACTCTCCCGATCTGTTCCGCGCCGAGCGGAGTGACCGGCACCACACCGCTGCTGGGAAGATCGGCATCTTTTCATCCAGTTTGAATGGCGGCGCAGGAAGAGGACAAAATGGGTGCCCACCGCTGCTTGAATAGACCTCAAACACGAAAATCCGCCAGAATCGGCGCGTGATCCGACTCTCCGATCTCACGTTCGGCGCCACTTGAACCGCTCGGCAGGAGTTCGTTGTGAATCTCCGCTCCGGCAAACCCCCGCCACAGAGCCCGTGACGCCAGAATGTAGTCCAACTGCATGTGGCGCCGCCGGTAGATGTGGGTGAAGCGGCGGTCGAGCGGCATCCGCTCGGTGGCCGAAGTCAACTCACGCCGCCGCAGCGCCACCGAGCGCGCCGCGGCATGATCGCCACGGATCATCCCCAGGGTGGTGGAGTCCGGCGTATCGTTCAAGTCCCCCATCACCACCAGTCGGGCATCCCGGTCGGCGTCAAGATGACGATCGACCAGGCGGCGAACCGCCAGCGCTTGGGCGATCCGCTTGGTGCTTGCGTACGCTACCCCCTCGGCCCATTCGCTCAACGAGCCCGGCGACCACTCCCCCTGGACCCCCGGCAACGTCGCCCGCTTCGATTTCAGGTGCATCGCCAGGACCCGCACCTCGACTCCGGGGCGGATCTCGAAGAGAGCATCGATAATCGCCCGCTGGTGGGGCAGCGGAGTTCCGCCCCACTGCATCAACTCACACGCGTCATCGTGCACCTCCACGGTCACTGCGGGCAGCCGCGAGACCAGCCAGGTGCGAATCCCGCGGCTGCCATGATCGGTACCCGCCAGCACCCGGTAGTCCCCTCCCAGCCCGGCGGCAACCCGCTCCACGGCCTGTCGATCCACGACCTCCTGCAGAGCAAAAATATCGGGCCGCGCCCGCTCCAGCACTTCGATGACGGCATTGCACTTGGCCACATAGCTCGCCTCGCCCAGGGTCAGCGGTCCGTCCGCCGCAGAATGAGCCAGAAAACTACCGGTATTGAAAGAAAGAAAACGAAGATTCATGACACTCCTGAGCCGCCCCATCACCCACCCGCCGGAGTCTACTACGCGCAGCAGAAAGCCAGACGACTATCCTGCGCCTCGCATCCACTTCAGCATCCACTCCGGCCACCCCGAAGCGCCCCCAATCCGGTTCGGTTTCTTCATCTTTAGATCTCACTTGCACTTGCCGCCACCAGCCCAAAATAAGCTCCGGATTCTTTGGACAACCCCGTTGACTTCGCCATATGGAAGGTATACTCCTGAAACTGAACGCTATATGTAGTGTGACCAGCCAAAGCGCTCTTTTTCCGCCAAACTCGCATCGCCACGCACTTTTGCGCATCATTCCAGGGAAGTTTTTCGTGAAAATCCGCCGTCTCTTCACCTCCCCCGACTGCTCCCCGTATGCCGAAATCGAGTTCGTTTCCCGCACCTCCGAGATCCGCAATCCGGACGGTTCTGTCGTCTTCCACGCGGAGAACGTGGAGGTTCCCTCCACCTGGAGCCAGGTGGCGACTGATGTGCTGGCACAAAAGTATTTCCGCCGCGCGGGTGTTCCTCAACTGGACGCCGACGGCCAACCCCGCCGCGATGCCGACAACCAGGTCATCCTCGGCGCCGAAACCAGCGCGCGCCAGGTTTTTGATCGCATGGCCGGCTGCTGGCGGGCCTGGGGGGAGCGCTGCGGCTATTTCGATTCAGAGGAGGACGCTCAGGCTTACGAAGATGAGATGCGCGCCATGCTGGCACACCAGATGGGTGCTCCCAACAGCCCCCAGTGGTTCAACACCGGCCTGCACCATGCCTACGGCCTGAGCGGCCCCTCCCAAGGGCACTTCTATGCCGACCATGAGAGCGGCGAAGTTCACGCCTCGACCAACGCCTACGAGCGTCCCCAACCACATGCCTGCTTCATCCAATCGGTGCGCGACGACCTGGTCGGCCCGGGCGGCATCATGGACCTCTGGACGCGGGAAGCGCGCCTCTTCAAATATGGCTCCGGCACCGGCGCCAACTTCAGTGCCATTCGGGCCGCTGGCGAGCCCCTCTCCGGCGGCGGCTTCTCTTCGGGACTGATGAGCTTTCTCAAGATCGGCGACCGCGCCGCCGGCGCGATCAAGAGTGGTGGCACCACCCGCCGCGCCGCCAAGATGGTCTGTCTCGACCTCGATCACCCCGACATCGAGGAGTTCATCAACTGGAAAGTCGTCGAGGAGCAGAAGGTGGCCGCCCTGGCCACCGGTTCTCACCACCTGCAGATCCACCTCCAGGCCCTGCTCGACGCCTGCCACCAGCCGGACCTGGTGGAGCCCACCGCCTCCCCCCTGACCGTCGCCGGCAACCGCAAACTGGCCCGCGCGGTCGCCGCGGCACGCGCCGATCACATCTGCGAAAACTCAATTCGCCGCGCGCTCGAATTCGCCGCCCAGGGCTACAAGACGATCGAAGTGCCGATCTTCGACACCGAATGGACCGGCGAAGCCTATCTCACCGTCAGCGGGCAGAACTCCAACAACTCGATTCGCGTCCCCAACAAGTTCTTCGCCGCCGTCGAAGCCGATGCCGACTGGGAGTTGACGGCACGCACCACCGGCGCCCCGCTGCGCAGCGTCAAGGCCACCCATCTCTGGGACCAGATCGCCACCGCTGCCTGGGCCTGCGCCGATCCCGGCTTGCAGTTCGAGACCACCATCAACGAATGGCACACCTGTCCCGAAGATGGTCCGATTCGCGCCTCCAATCCCTGCTCCGAGTACATGTTCCTCGACGACACCGCGTGCAACCTGGCGAGTCTCAACCTGGTGCGTTTCTACGACCCGAACACCGGCGAGATCGACCTCGACAGCTACCGCCACGCCATCCGGCTCTGGACCCTGACCCTCGAAATCTCGGTTGCCATGGCGCAGTTCCCGAGCGCGGAGATCGCCCGCCGCTCCTGGCAGTACCGGACGCTCGGCCTGGGCTTCGCCAACCTCGGCTCACTCCTGATGCGCATGGGCTTCGCCTACGACTCCGCCGCCGGGCGCGCGATCGCCGCCTCGCTGGCTTCGATTCTGACCGGCGAAGCCTACGCGATGAGCGCCGAACTGGCCGCCGCCAGTCGCCCCTTCGATCGCTTCGCCGCCAACAAGCACGCCATGTTGCGCGTCATCCGCAACCATCGCCGCGCCGCCTACAACGCCCCGGCCGAGGAGTATGAGGGACTCTCCATCGTGCCCCACGGGCTCAGCGAAAAGGATTGCCCCGCGGCCCTGCTCAAAGCCGCCCGCGAAGCCTGGGACCGCGCCCTCGACCTCGGCATGGCACACGGCTATCGCAATGCCCAGGTCTCCGTGGTCGCGCCCACCGGGACCATCGGTCTGGTCATGGATTGTGACACCACCGGCATCGAGCCCGACTTCGCCCTGGTCAAGTTCAAGAAACTCGCCGGCGGCGGCTACCTGAAGATCGTCAATCAGAGCGTCCCCATCGCCCTGCGACAACTCGGCTACAGCGCCACGCAGATCGCGGCCATCCAGGAGTACATCGTCGGCACCCAAAGCCTGGAGAATGCCCCCCACATCAACCCCGAGGCTCTCCGCGCCCGCGGCTTCGACGACGCCGCGCTGCAGCGCATCGGCGAAGCCCTCCCCAGCGCCTTCGACATCGAGTTCGCCTTCACCCGCTGGACCCTCGGCGACGATTTCTGCCGCGAACAACTCGGCATCGACAGCAGCCAACTCGACGACCCCAACTTCTCCCTGCTGCGCGCCGTCGGCTTCACCGACGCCCAGATCCGCGAAGCCAACGACCAGATCCTCGGCCGCATGACCATCGAAGGCGCGCCCCACGTGCGCTCCTCCCACTACGCCGTCTTCGACTGCGCCAACCGCTGCGGTCGTTACGGCACCCGCCACATCTCCGCGCGCGGCCACATTCTCATGATGGCGGCCGCCCAACCCTTCATCTCCGGCGCGATCAGCAAAACGATCAACATGCCCACTGAGGCCGGCATCGACGACGTCAAAAGCGCCTATCTTCTCTCCTGGCGCTCCATGCTCAAGGCCAACGCGCTCTACCGCGACGGTTCCAAACTCTCCCAGCCGCTGCAAGCCACCGCTCTCGATCTCACCACCCTCCCCGCCGGCAGCGACCCCGAAACCACAGCCGAAGCCGAAGCCGAAAGCAGAAACGAAAACGGCGCAACGCAGCCCGCCCCGGTCGCGCTCGCCGGCGCCGGCCCGGTCGAGGAGGGGGCCCGCGCCCTCCTCAACGTCGCCATCAGTCACAAACGCCGCCTCCCCAACCGGCGCACCGGCTACACCCAAAAGGCCAAAATCGGCGGCCAAACCGTCTTCCTGCGCACCGGCGAATACGACGACGGTACGATCGGCGAGATCTTTGTCGACATGCACAAAGAGGGTGCGGCCTACCGCTCCCTCATGAACTGCTTCGCCATCGCCGTTTCGATGGGCCTGCAGCACGGCGTCCCCCTGGCCGAGTTCGTCGACAAGTTCGCCTACGTGCGTTTCCAGCCCAACGGCATCGTCAGCGGTCACGATCACATCAAGATGGCCGCCTCCGTCGTCGATTTCATCTTCCGCGAACTGGCCCTCTCTTACCTCGGTCGCACGGACATGGTACAAGTTCCCCCACAGGACAACCACGGCACCGGCGCCCCCGCCAATGAGGGTGCGGAGAGCGGCGCCGAAACCGACCCCACCTCCGCTACCACCACGATTGGGTTCGGCGATGACCTCGAATCTCCCACCGAAGCACCCACTCTCACCACCTCCGGCAGCGCATCCCGGATCAGCGCAACCCATGCATCCGCCCCTGCAGCCAACCGCCGTGCGCCCCGCGCCTCCTCCGCTTTCGCCCTGCAGCGCGCCCGCAGCGCCGCCGGCCGCCCGGAAAAAGCCCGTCGCGCCACCGCCCGCCTTGCCGGTTTCGAAGGCGACCCCTGCGCCGAGTGTGGCCACTTCACCCTGGTGCGCAACGGCTCCTGCCTCAAATGCGAGACCTGCGGTTCGACCACCGGCTGCTCCTGAGCCGATGACGCGCCCCCGCCGCGGCCGGCACACCGCCGCGGCCATCGCCATCGCCCTGCTCGCGATCGTGACATCGAATCTCGCTCCACACTCCGCCCGCGCTCAGATCTCGCGCCCCGCGCTCCTGCCCGGGCGCAGCGCCACCTCCTCCCCCGCCGACAC
>JALXCG010000066.1 GCA_026991065.1 Gemmatimonadota bacterium
GAAGCTGGAGACACAAACAGTTGCCTCCAGCCCACCGTCTGCGGCGAGCGTGGCGGTCGCCTCCAGCCGTCGCAGCAGTGCATCGACCGGCGGTTCGGGCAGCCGTCGCAAAGCGGTTTCACCGCGGTCGATCACCAGTACCCGGCCGCCGCCCAACGGGGCCGGCAGTTGGCCGAAATCGGTTGCCGGCGAGGTGGGGTCGTAGTAGACCCAGTCGCGCTGAACATCCGGCAGTGCCAGAATGCAGTGGTCGAACTGAACCGGACTCGGCAATGTCTCAACGACATGCCGGGTCACGCTGACCAGCGCGGCTCGTGACGGGATCCCGAGGGCGGAAAGCAGGGCCCTGAGCAGCGTGGTTTTGTCTTTGCAGTCGCCATAGCCATTGCGCAGAGTCTCCGCCGCGGGACGGGGCGTGTAGCTGCCGGCGCCGATTTCCACCGCGACATAGCGTATCTTGTCGCGGACGAAGTGCGCCAGAGTCTCAATCTGCTCCGCCTGGGTGGCACACTCTGTAACCAGGGCCCGGGCCTGGGCGGCGACCGTGGCATTCGGCGCGGCGGGCGGATCAAGGAAGCCGGCGCTCAAACGCGCCACATCCTGCCACGAGGAGAGCGCTCCGTGACCGCTTTTGGGCGAGGCCGTCAGATACAACTCGCGGTAGATAAACCGGGGGGGCGGGGCCAGTGGTTCGAGTGGTTGTTCGGGTAGATTCTCAGCGATCCAGTAATGGTGGCCATGGTCGGCCGCGGCATAAAGCCGATCGGCTGCCCGCCAGGTGCTGCTGCGCACCTGCCAGTCCGCCGGCGCCTCCAATTCAACCCGGAATTCGGCCACCGGCGCTCTCTTCTGCACTGTGAACCAGTGGTAGTCCGCCGCCCACCCGGAGCACTCCAGTTGATACTCGAAGGCGACAATCGAACCGGGTTCCAGCGCGGGAAACTTCGCCACCAGGAATCGCGTGTCGGTGTACATCGGCACTTCACGGTCCACCGCGAACTCGACGATCCAATCCTTGTCCAGCCGCTCCTCGCTCCCCGCCGGCCGCAGATGCCACCCTTTCAGGTTGCGCATGTGTCGCCAGTTGGAACTTACAGACTCGACCAGAGTCGCGCCCTCACCACCCTCGCCGCGGAGCACTTCGACCACCCGCCTTACTCTCTCCCGATAGGGTTCCCCGGCGGCCACGCGGCAGCGGTGCGCATCGAGTAGCACGGCCCACTCCGCGTCCTCCGCCGTGACCCGACCGCGGCAGTCGGCGATCGCGTCGTGCACCCAGCCCGGGGCGGCCGCGGCGCTGGTCGAGATCTCCAGCAGCGCCAGCAACTTCACCAGGTTCCGCAATGAAATCAGGGGGGAACCTCTTCTCCAGGCGCGCATCTCTGCCCTCTCGATGTCCGGCGGCCGAGCGAGAGTCTTGTGTCGGCCACTGGCAGGAACACCCAGACCTGCAAATAGCACTCGCATCGATTATGGCGCTTGCCACTGGTGTGTGCAAGCCTCCGCCGCCGGAGTGACCACGCTTCGTCCGTGCTCCGCGGCATCCCGCCGACCCGAAGCGACTCCGGTCCCGCTCAGGGAGAGAGTGGAGGGCATCGGACCCTGGGGGCGGCGGACGAAGCGCTGAGATCGTTGGCGACACGCCTTCGGCTGTCAGCGCGTGAAGAATGAGGAGGGAGCACGGGACGTGCCCCGGTGCTAATCAGTGGCGGTCGCCGCGAGCGCTGTGCTTTCCGCGTCTTCCGGGGTCTCGATCCGCTCCGGGAAAGGCGATGGTGGCGACTCCGGGGCCATCCCCTCCGGAATGTCGTAGGGGCAGAGCAGTTCGATGTCGACGCCGGCGGCGGCGCGCTGGTGGTTGGCGAGGGAGATGCGGCGCTCTTCGGTGACCGCGGTGTTGATCTCGCCGTAGTTCTCGATCAGCACCTGTACCAGGCGGCCATCCAGGGCGCCTTCGCGAGCCATCTTGGTGAGGATCTCTTTGACCGGCTGGAAGCCGAGTCCCTGGCGATACGGGCGCTCCTCAGTAAGCGCGGCGAAAACGTCGGCGATGGCCAGCACGCGGGCGCCGGTATCGAGCCGGGCGGCATTCAGATGGAAGGGATAGCCGGCGCCGTCGAGACGTTCATGGTGGAAAGAGGCCCATTCGGTGATCAGGGGCATGCCGCCGACCGAGGAGAGGATGGTGTAGGTGACATGGGTATGCTGGCGCATGAGCGCCCGCTCGGCGTGGTTCAGGGGGCCGGCTTTGTCGAGAATGGCGTTGGGCACGGAGAGCTTGCCGAGGTCGTGCAGGTTACCGGCGATGCGCAGCATGTTAACTTCGGAGCTGGTGAGGCCGAAAATGCGGCCGAGAGCGGCGGCGCTCACCGCGACCCCGGAAGAGTGCGCGGCGGTGAAGCGGGAGCGATAGTCGATGACGTAGCGGAAGAGAAGCGAAAGGGGACAGATCTCGCGCAGGCCGATCTCTTCATTGCGGAAGGGGCCGCAGCGCAGAAGCAGGGAGTAGAGACGGTTGGAGGTGAGATCGAGCCAGAAATCCTCGCGGCGGGCAACCTCGTGGAACAGGT
>JALXCG010000067.1 GCA_026991065.1 Gemmatimonadota bacterium
TGGAGAGGCTGCGGGCGGTGGTCGTGGAGGAGATGGAGGGAGCACTGACTACCGAAGTGCCCCTGGTCGTGGATGTGGGCAGTGGCGACAACTGGCTGGAGGCCCACGAATGAGTGTTTCGCGTGCGCCGCGGGAGGCCGCGCTGACCGGAGGGATCGGCAGCGGCAAGAGTGCGGCTGGCGAGGAGTTGCGGCGCCTCGGGGCGATCGTGGTAGATGCCGATGTGATTGCGCGTGAGGTGGTTGCCCCGGGAACAGTCGGCTTGAAAGAGATTGTCCGGCAATTCGGCAGTGCCGTGTTGGGCGACGACGGGAGCCTGGATCGTGAGCGGATGGCGGCGCTCGTATTCGCGGACGCGCGCGCGCGGAAAGCGTTGGAAGCCATTGTGCATCCGTTGGTGCGGAGCCGTCTGGCGGAGCAGATCCGACAGGCCCGGGAAGCGGCGGATGCACCGCTGATTGTGGCCGAGATTCCCCTGCTTTTTGAAACGGGGCAGGCGGCGGACTATGCCTGTATCCTGGTGGTCGACTGCCCGCTGGCAATCCGGATCGATCGGCTGGTCAGCCAGCGCGGCATGACCCGAAGCGCCGCCCGCGCCAGAATCGACGCCCAGATGCCACTGGCGGAGAAGGTGGCGCGGGCTTCTTGCGTGATCGACAACGGCGGTACTCGCGAGGCGTTGCGGCGCGAAGTACGGCGGGTGTGGCGGGAGTGCCTGTCGCTGCCGCTGTAGCGGGATACTGCTCGCCATGCTTGATCGCTCACTGTGCTCATGAAAAACCCTCCCTGGTTCCGACCGCGTTTGTTGAAATCCCCGCTTTTCCTGGCTTGCTTGGTGCTGGCGGGAGTGGCTGGGTTGCCCGCCGTGGGATCGACGGTCGCGCTTGATGTCGACATTGAGGGGATCAAGGGGCCGCTGCTGCGCAATGTGAAAAGCGGCTTGTCGATGGTCGCCCTGGAAGGGCGCAAGGATCTGCAAGCGGCGGCCGTGCGCCGGGCCCAGGCGAATGCAACCGAGGAGATTCAGCTGGCCCTGCAGCCTTGCGGGTACTACAGCCCGGAAATCCAGTCACGGCTGCACCACGAGGGCAACCGGTGGCGCGCGGAATACCACGTCGACCCCGGCCCGCCAACCCTGCTGACGAAGGTTCAGCTTGCTCTGACCGGTGCGGGCAGAGCGGACAGCGCCTTTGCGCCGGTCCTGAAGCAGTTCCCGCTGCGACCGGGAGAGCGCCTGGAGCACGCCGCCTATAGAGAGGGCAAGCGCGCCCTGGAACTGGTGGCGGCCGAGCGTGGCTATCTGGACGCGGAGTTTGCGGTTCATCGGGTCGAGGTGGATCCGGAGCACAATCGTGCCAGCATCGAACTGCTCTACGACACGGGACCGCAGTTTGTCTACGGGCCGGTGCGGTTTGAAGAGTGTGGGCTCTCCCCGGAGTTTCTTCGCGGACACGTGCCGTTTTCCGCCGGCGAGCCGGTTCGTTATAGCCAGTTGTTGCAACTGCAGAAGAACCTGGGGCGCTTGAGCTATTTCAGCCGCGTGGAGGTCCGCGCGCTGCGCGAGCAGGCCGAGTCCGATCGAGTGCCGATCGAGGTTGGACTGACTCTCGCGCCGGCGCGCCGCTACACACTGCGCGGTGGCTATGGCACGGACACTGGGCCCCGCAGTGCGTTGGGAATCGAGTTTCGGCGCCTCGGCAGTCGTGCGCACCGGGCTGAGATGGAAGTGCAGGCCTCTCGCTACGAGTCCCATGCTGAAGCCCAGTATGTGATTCCGTGGGCCTATCCCCGGACCGAAGTCGTGACTTTTACGCTCGGTTACTCGGCGCTGTACGAAGAGTATGGGCGGGCGCAGGCGATGCGCGCCGGGGCGGATGTGGAACGGTCGCGGGGGCGTTTGCGGGAGGACTATTCTCTCACCTTCGAGCGTGAGGATTTCCGCATCGGGGTGGATGGAGGCGTCTCCATTCTGCTCCTGCCGGGCGCTCGGTGGGCCCGAGTGTGGGCCGACGACCGGTTGGATCCCCGCCATGGCGCGCGCCTGCGATTGGGAGTGCGGGCCGCGCGCGAGGGGGTGGTGGCGACGACCTCGCTGGCTCAGTTGGATACCGAGTGCAAGTTGATTCGCATGGTGGGGCCGCGGTTGCGGGCCATCGGCCGCGCCCGTGCCGCGACCACCCGGGTGAGCGATTTTCACCGTCTGCCGCCGTCGCTGCGCTATTTCGCCGGTGGCACTGACACGGTGCGCGGCTATGGCCACAATTCGCTCGGCCCGCGGGATCGCAACGGGGACCCGGTGGGCGCACCGCATCTGCTGACTTTTGGGTTGGAGCTGGAGTTGCTGCTGACGGAGCACTGGGGTTGGGCGACCTTCTGGGATGGCGGCGATGCCATCGACACCTGGGCGACCGGCCTGGCCGGGCTCCATTTCGGGGCGGGCAGTGGCCTGCGCTGGCGCTCGCCCATCGGCTTGATCCGGGCGGATCTGGGCTGGCCTCTCGGCGTCGCGGGGGGGCCGGAATTCCACCTTGCACTGGGCCCGGAGCTATGACAGAAGCGCCGCTTTTCC
>JALXCG010000068.1 GCA_026991065.1 Gemmatimonadota bacterium
CCAAACGGCTGCAAAACAGTACCGTTCAGTAGAGTTCGGGCCAGGGGCCAGCCCGCGCCCAGACGAAAAACAAGCATCACAGCCGCGGCCAGCACGACCAGAGCAGCGGTCAAGCGAAAACGAAAACGACCAGAACGCGCCATCAGAAGACCTGGCCGAATCCAAAGAACCAGGCTCCGGTGTCCTGGTCCCAAGCCGCACGATTGAGCTTGGTGCCATAACCAACCCGCAACGGGCCGATCGGCGTCTGATACCGAATCTCTGTGCCTGCCGTCCACCGCAGGTCCCGCACGGGGTCCATGTGGTCGAGAAATGGCCAAACCTGCCCGCCGTCGAGGAATGGGGCGAAGCCGAAATAGCTGATCAGTGGCAGGCGAAGTTCAAGATTGCACAGCAGGCGCGCCCTTCCCCCCTCGTCCGGCGTTCCGGGAACGGCAACCGCTCCCTCAAGATAGCCCCGAACCGACGCCGCGCCGCCGGCGGCGAACACCTGGTCCAGCGGAATCCGGTCGCTTCGTCCGAAAGGATGTGCACCCCCGAAAGCGACCCGCGCGGCGGCCACGCAGTTTGGATTACCGAGTGCCAGGTAACGAGCATAGCTCCCGGTCATCTTCCAAAACTCGAAATCGCCGCCCAGCACACCGCCCGCTCCGGTAATGGCAGCCGCCGCCCAGGTTCCGCCGCCCGGCGCGAAGATGTTCGCACGTGAATCCAGGCGATAGGCCAGTGTCACGCTCTTGGTCTGGCTCACCTCCCTACCGGAGATGAGTCCCTGCGCGGACTCATTGGCCCACTGCAACTTCGGCTCAACATAGACCTCGGCGTCGTCGCCGATGTCGTAGAGCAGTCGTGCCGTCAACCCCCAGGTACTGAGATGCTCTTCACGCCCCAAAGGAATCTCCTGCGCTGCAAAGAGTGAGCCCCCGGTCCGAATTGGCATGCCCCACAGCCACGGCTGCAGATAAGAGACCTCGAAACGGCTACTGATCGGGTCGTAGCGCCCGTCATTCCAGACGCGCTCGGTCTGCCACGACGACTGTAGACGAATCGACAGCAGACGCGCCCCGCCAAAAAGATTCTTGTGGCCCCACTCCGCCGACAGTCGAAAGTCCTCGCGCTGATTGGTGCTGGACCCAATCGCCAAAACCACCCAGCGCGGGCTCCGCTCGATCAGATCTACCCGCAGATGAACACGTCGCTCGACCGTATCCACAGCGGCCTCCGAAATCTTCACCCCTGAGAAGAGCCCGGTATTGTAAAGCTCGCGTTCATCACGACGAATCGAGGACAAGCGATAGTCACTTCCGGGCCCCAGCCGCATCTCCCGCAGAATGACATCGGAACGAGTCACCAGATTGCCGTTGATCTCAATCCAGCCGATCGTGTAACGCTCTCCTTCAAGAATCCGAAACTGAACATCAACACTGAGATCCTCCTCCTGAATCACCGTATCGAAATCCACCCTGGCACGGGCGAACCCTTCATCCAGGTAGAGGTCGCGAATGGCACGCGCGTTCTGTTGCACACGGTGAAGGTCGGCATCGGCCCCAGGTCGAACATCAATCGCGCCGAAGACCACAGTCGAATCGACTTTTTCGAATCCTGTAACCCCCACCTCTCCGAAGTGGTAGCGATCCCCCTCCGCAATGTCTACGCGCAGATCAACCTCGCCGGCAGTCGAATCGATCAATGCCGCGAACCCGGTTATTTCTGCTCTCACAAAGCCTTTTTTTTGATATAGATAGCGAATATTTCGCAAGTCCAACTGGAACTTTATTGGGTCATATTCTATCCGCTTGGACCCAATCAGACGCTTGCCAAAAGTCGCTTCAGCGAGTTGCATCGCTCCCTTGATTTCGTGGTCGCTGAGTGAGTGATTGCCGCGAAACCGAATGGAACGTACCGCGAGAGGGACGTCTTCGCTCTGGAGAGCGGCGAAAACTCCGGGGACCGCACCCCAGAAGAAACACAGGGCGACCCAAAGTACTCGCAGATACATCCCGCCCCGCCGCAACCGTCGACAGCGACGGGACTGCGGGTGTGGCTGGGCTTCGGCCAACAAATCGTGGTCCTGCATCTGCTCGGGCTCTTCCCCCCTGTGGCCGGGACGGGAGAGCGCCCCGAAAGGTCGCGCCCGCATCGTTCTCAGCGGATGGGAATCAAGAAAGGAGCGGTGGAGCGTCCATGACATTGCGCGCAGTCGAGCGAGCCGGTGTAGCCACGGTTGATGGTCAGACTCGGCATGGAAAAGTCGACCGACCGGGTCAGGACGCCGTTTCGATCGCGCAGGACGAAATCATAGGAATGCGTAGCTGAAATCAGGAGGGAAAACTGACCATCACTGTCGGACGGTTGGGATTCTATCTTGACGTCCGGGTTTCCGGCCTCCTCAGCAATCACGACGACACCGACTTCCGGTTCTCCTCCACCAACATCCGCGAAGATGCGCCCAGTCACCAAAGCCTGATCAAGAGACCCGTTGTCCCCGTGGCATCCGGGGCTGGCGCAGGACAGCTCCGGAAGACGGTGAGCGTCGCTATCGGCGCGATAGCCGGCCCCGCCGTCGCGATGACACCCGCTGGCAAAGCAGTCCAGCAAGCCGTAACCGGTCGGGTGATTGGCGCGCGTCAAGATCCATGAGTCGGGGCCCTGGTCCTCTGGATCGAGCGGTGGGGCCGGATTGCACCCACTCACCGCCAACGCAATTGCCAATCCCGCTACAAAATACCCCGCGGTCACGCGCATGTTCAGCCACCGAATATGGAGAATGGTAGAACTCGATCGAGGTCGTTCAATGTCAAGAAGACAAAGAGCAAGAGCAGGACAACCAAGCCGATTTGATTGGCGGTGATCATCACCCGCTCGCTCACCGGCCGCCGCGCCACAGCCTCGATTCCAATGAACACCAGCTGACCGCCATCCAACACCGGGAAAGGCAAGAGATTGACAACTGCCAGGTTGACGCTGATCAAAGCGATCAGCCGCAGCAGATGATCCAACCCATAGGCATAGGATTCAGCCAACACCGAGGCGATTCCAACCGGCCCCGCAACGCTCTCCCGACCCACCTTGCGTGCCGCAATCTGCGCCAGACTATTGAGCATGTAGATCACGTCCAGACGGGTTTCCGCCAGAGCGGTTCGCCCAGCCTCGAAGAGTCCGACATGCTCCATTGGGTCACGGAAGATCATCCCCACATCGGCGTAACGCTCACCATCCGGTCCCTCTTCCACCAGGTGATGCGGTTCAGGCGTGAGATGCACGACAATCCGCTTGCCGTCGCGTTCAGCCTCAATCTCAATCCTCCGTCCGATGGCGGCGTCGAGCTTCTGCTGAACATCTCGCCACTGCTTCACCACATCGCCGTCAACGCGCAGCAAGCGATCGCCAGGGCGCAGTCCCGCCTGCTCGGCAATGCCGTGTTCCTTTAACGCGCCCACGACCGGCTCCTGCAAACCCTCTGTGCCAATACCGATCAACGGACGTCCCGACGCCTCGTCGTAGCGCGGGACGACGTCCAACTCGATCTCCTGCTCCCCTCTGGCCAGGGTCATTCGCACCGGCTCGCCGGCGGGCGTTGCCAAAACCGCTTCCACCACATCTCGCGGGAACCCCACCTCTTTGCCGTTCATCCGCAGGATCCGGTCCCCCACCTGCAACCCCACCTCCTCGGCCACCGACCCCGGGCTCACCGCGTAGATTCCCACCGGTCGCGGGGCCTCGACACCGACCCACACTGCCAGTGCAAAATGGATCACCAGCGCCAACACCAGGTTCATCGCCGGCCCGGCCAAGACAATGGCGGCACGCGCCCGAAGCCCCTTGGCGGCGAAACTCCGTGGATCCGGCGGAGCATCGGCGTCACGCGCCTCATAAGACTCTCCGGCCATCTTCACATAGCCACCGAAAGGGATGGCGCTGAGGGTGTATTCCGTCTCGCCGGGCTTCCACCTCCAGATCTTCCGCCCCATGCCAATGGAGAAGGTCAGAACATGAACGTCGTTCCATTTGGCGACAAGAAAATGCCCCAACTCATGAAAAAAGATCATGAGTCCGAGCGAGAGGATGAACACCAGAGCGCTCTGGATGAAGCTGAGGCCGGGCGACAAAGAATCGATCATGAAGAAAAGTCCACCGCGAAAAAAGAGAAACGCAAACGGAAGGCAATATAGAGGTAGCAGGTGGAGCGAGACAAGTCAGCCACCCAAACCAGAATCCTCCACCAGATATTGCAACCCCGCTCCAGTGCACCGGTTTTGGTTCTCCCAGGCCGCCGGCAAGATGCCGGATGCCTGGCGACAAGGGATTGACGAGTGAGGCGCATCTCAATGCGCCGCAGGGCATCAAGCCCGCAGCCAACGACACGGACCGGGCCGTGTTGGAGGAACAAGGTCAAACCGGTGGCGACCCGGTTGTCATACAGAAAGAATGGTCAAAGCACGACGTAACGCAAGTAAACATAGACACAAGGAGCCGCGAAGAGCAGTGAGTCCAGGCGATCGAGGATGCCGCCATGCCCCGGAAGAATCGACGACGCATCCTTAACTCCCGCATCGCGCTTGAGCGCGCTCTCCACCAGATCCCCCAATTGCCCGACCACCGCAATGGTGGCACCCAGGCCGATGGCATCCCACCCCAGGATAAATGGAGCAAACGTCCGCGATCCAATCCAGCCGAAGAGCGCGGCTCCCGCCACACCGCCGATCAGCCCTTCGACCGACTTCTTGGGACTCACGCTCGGAAAAAGCGGATGTTTCCCCAGCAGAAGTCCGGCAAAGTAAGCACAGGTGTCGGTGGCCCAGGTCATGAGAAAGAAGAGAAAAAAAGCGGCGGTTCCGACTGACAGGTAGTGAGTCGCAACCTCCGGCCCCGAGGGCAGGGAGATCAGCCTCGGGATGAAGGAACCGAGAGCGCCAACATAGATGAGGCCGAAAAGCGCGGCTCCAATGTCGGCGCCGGCGCCCGCAATCGGCGGCCGCAGAGTTCGGGCAACCGCAATCACCATGGCCACTCCCACCAGGGTCAGAGGGAAACCCATCTCCTGCGGGCAGAAGCCGGTGTTCAGCACCGCCAACATACCAGCACCCTGCACCCAGGGCTGCACCTTTCGTCCCTGAGCCCGGGAAAGTGCCAACCACTCTGTGATCGCCAGCAGGAAGGCCCCGTTCAGCAGGAGCCAGAGCCCCCAGCTGGCCCGAATGCCGAGCCAGATCAGCACCGGGACAAAAATCAGGGCAACCGCCACACGCGGGGCCAAACTCGAAAAACGCTGGCGAAACCCGGGCCGCTCCAAGCGGGTATCGGCGTTGCTCATGGTTGCCGCCCGCTGCTGCCAAAGCCCAGTCGTCCGCGCCGACCATACTCATCAATGAGGAAGTCGATCGCCAGCAGATATCCGCGCCACCCCAAGCCACTGATCTGCCCAATCGCGGCGGCCGCAACCACCGACCGACGGCGGAAGGGTTCGCGCGCGTGGATGTTGCTGATGTGGACCTCCACCACCGGCAAGTCAACCGCGGCGACCGCATCGCGCAGCGCAATGTCATAGTGGGTCAGGCCGCCCGGATTGAGGACTACGCCGACGACATCGCGGGCATCATGAAGAGCGTCGATCAGCACACCGGAATGGTTGGACTGCACCGTTTCAAGCGAAAAACCGCGACGAGCTGCATGTTCCTCCAGCCGCTGATTCACCTCCCGCAGCGACAGGTCGCCGTAGATCGCCGGCTCACGCTGCCCGAGTTGGTTCAGATTGGGTCCGTGCAGCACCAATAGAGATCGTTTCTCACTCATGCGCGCTCCTCTTTCGCTCCGCACGGGGGAACCACGAGAGAGGAGAGCACCTCGCGCAGAATCTCCGTTCGGATATCAGCAGTCACCAGCGGATCACCGACCCCTCGGAGGAGCACCCAGGAGACCCGGCCGTCGCGCTTCTTCTTGTCGTGCAGGATACCGGCTTCGAGTTCGCCGGGATCCGCCCCTGGAGCGGCAACCGGAAGGCCCAGCGCCGCCAGACAGGCTTCCACTCTAGCATCCAACCCGCGGGGCGTGATCCCCATCCGCACACCGATGCGCAATGCGGCGACCAGGCCGGTCGCAACCGCTTCCCCGTGTGCCCACCGAGCGTAGCTGGCCGCGCGCTCAATGGCGTGGGCAACGGTGTGCCCCAGATTCAAGATGCGGCGCAGGTCCCGCTCTTCCGGGTCGATGCGCACCACCTCGGCCTTCAGGCCGATGGCGCTCAGGATCGCGCGCCGCAGCAAGTCGTTGCCCAGGGGCAGGCGAGAGTTCTCCAGCCGCGCCAGCAGCCCTGGTGCCCCGAGAAGCGCCATCTTCACAACTTCGCCCAGGCCGGAGCGCATCTCCCGCGGCGGCAAAGAGCGAAGCACGCTTTGATCGGCCACCACCAATGCCGGCGGGTGGAACGTGCCCAGCAGATTCTTGCCGCGTCGATGATTGATCGCGACTTTGCCACCGACCGACGCATCAACTTGGGCCAACAGGGTGGTGGGCACCTGCACCACCGGCACTCCGCGCAGGGCCGTGGCCGCCGCGAAGCCGACGAGATCGCCAATCGCGCCGCCGCCGAACGCAATCACCGGGGTGCTCCGCTCCACGCCATTGGCCAAAAGAAAATCCTGCACGCGCGCCAGAGCCGGACGCGTCTTGGCCCGCTCGCCCCCGGTCAGCAGCAGCAGATCCGGTCGCAGTCCCGCTTGCTGAAGACTCGACTGGAGCACCTCTCCATGGTGCTTCCACGGGCGCCGATCAGCGACCAGAAGAACCCGCGCACTCGGTGGCAGCGGATGCGACTCCTGCAGAGAACCATCCCCCTGTTCCCACGCCTGGCGCAGCCGCGGGCCGAGTTGCTCCAGGCCACCGGCAGCATCGACATAGACCGAATAGGCGCGGGTTCCCTGGCGCAGCCGGAACGGTGCCTGGCCGACAAAAGCGGCAATCGCTGCGGCAACCTCCTGCGGAGTCCGCCCGCCGGTGCTCACCGCGATTCCGCTCGCGGCATAGGCGGAATGGCGTTCCCGCAGAAGAGATGCGATGTGGTCCACCAAAGTGAGTTGCGGCCCATGGTCCAAAAGAGGTCGGTCCCCGGCCCCCGCCAACCGCTCCGCCAGCTGGTCCGGCGCGGCAGTTAGACAAAACACCCATCCCCGTTTCCGAGCCAGCTCGGCATTGCCGGCATCCAGACAGGTTCCGCCACCGGTGGCGACCACGCGACGGGTCGACGCAGCCAATACGGCCTGTAGGGCCTGAGCTTCCAGGGCACGAAAACCGCTCTCGCCGCTGGCGGCGAAAATCGCCCGGACACTCTTGCCGGCTGCCGTTTCGATCCATCCATCCAGGTCGACGAAGGGACACCCCATGCGGGCCGCCAACAGGGCCCCGACCGTGCTCTTGCCCGTGCCCATGAAGCCAGTCAGAATAATGTGTTCCGCACTCATCGCCAGATCACAATCCGGTTGCCGCGCTGTCCGCAACCGCGGCCCGCCGCAGAGATCTTTCCCAGCCGCGGGCGGTGCGCACCGAAGGCAGGGGCGCATCCAAAAAATACTGCAGCGCCAATGCGCCCTGCCAAACCAACATGGAGAGACCGTCCGCTTGCCAGGGCGCAGCCTTGGCCTGCTTCAGGAACGGTGTCGGAAGCGCGCCATACACGAGATCCAGCGCCGCCGCCCGGGCCGGAAGCGCCAAACCATCGGGCCACGGGGAAAGCCGCGCTTGTGCTCCCAGCCCGCATGAGGTCGCCTGCACCACCAGGTCGGGATCATCGGTGGGCAACCGCAGCCGCGCCAGGCCGCTCGGGCCGCCCGTCCGCGGCAACACACCGGCCCGCAATTCAGCAACTGGCACCCGGGATGCGAGGTTCTTCACCACGTCGCTGGCTTGCCCTTCCCGGCGCGCCAAAATGTGGATCCTCTTGAATCCCAGCCGCGCCAAAGCCAGCACCGCCGCCCGACCGGCCCCGCCAGCTCCCAGAATCCAGGCGCTTCCGGCAAACCGAGAGGAGCGATTCCAGGGGCGTTCGCGCCCCGCCGCGCGCAGCGCCAGTTCCAATCCCCGGGCATCAGTATTGGTCCCGTGCAACAACCCACGCTCCGCATCAAGGCGCACCGCGTTCACGGCTCGCAGATCGCGAGCATCGCCTTCCAGAGCATCAAGATGATCGATCACCGCGCGCTTGTGAGGAGCGGTGACATTCAGCCCGCGAATACCCAGCGCGCGCATCCCCCCCAGAGCCGCCGCCAGATCCCCGGCGGCAACGCGGAAGGCGAGATAGCAGGCATCGAGACCCCAGTGGCGCAGCATCTTCGCCTGGAGTCGCGGCGACAGTGAATGGGCGATCGGATCACCAATCACGCCCAGCATCTGCGTTGCCGCACCCACACCTGACCGCCGCCGACTCAGGTTTCCCATTGTGCTCCAATCACCTCGGGAAAGCTGGGAAAAGAAACATCGATGCACTCCGCATTCGCGATCCGCGTCGTGCCGCGTCCACAGAGGCCCGCCACCGCGAACGCCATGGCCAGGCGATGATCCCCCACCGCGTCAACCTCGACATCCGCCGCAAAGTCCCCGCCCCCGTGGATCACAAAGCCGTCACTCTCTTCCTCGATGGGCACCCCAAAGG
>JALXCG010000069.1 GCA_026991065.1 Gemmatimonadota bacterium
TCTCCCGTATTCCGCTTTTCCGCCGACCACGATGGATGTGGCGCGATTATTGCTTTTGCATAGTGGTCGCACCTTCAAGATCGCGTGCGGAACCGGCCAGGTCTTTTCCCGCACGCGGCACTGCTCCGGGAGAGCAGTGGGAGAGCCGCTCCGGCTCGAGCGATCGAGCCGGAGCTTCTTTGTTTGCGGAGGCGCACCGGCCGGCAACCGGCGAGGAGATGTCGCGGCGGCTTCCGCCGGCGGCGGCGGTGAGGGCAGGCCGCAGCGACAGTTACAGATCTTGGCGTGGCTCCGGGAGAGATTTGCTGCCGGCGGAGCGCGGCGGGGTGAGGAGGGGCGGTACTGGTGCGGTGAAAAAAGTGGGGAAAATGGAATCGGCACCACCGGGCCGACGCGGATCCGGCGGCGACGGTTCCCGGATCCTGGTATGATTTGGATTTCTACACTGAATCAGATCGCGACCGCACCCACTCCCTGAGCGCCGCGCGCTCGAAGCGGCGGATTGGGTGATTGCCGGAGCCGAACATGGACACCCTGATTGCCAAGATCTTTTCACGCATCGCCAGGAGCGGGCGCAACACGCTGCATGAGCATGAGGTTTATCAACTGCTGGCGGCGGCCGGTCTGGAGACCCCGGCGCATCATTTTGTGGCTCGGGGAGAGGAGCTGCAAGCCGCTGATATCGCCAGATTCCAGGGCCGGGAAGTGGTGCTCAAGGTGGTGTCGCCACAGATTATTCACAAGAGCGATGTCGGCGGGGTGAAGTTTCTGCCGGCGGACCGGACGGCGATTCAGGCGGGGATCGAGGAGATGTTGGCGACAGTGGCGGCGGCGGCGCCCCGGGCGGAGTTGGAGGGGGTGCTGGTGGTGGAGCGGGTTGTCTATGACGGCAATGCGCCGGGCTGCGAGTATCTGGCAAGCTGCCGGCGCGATTCGGCGTTCGGACCGGTGATTGTTTTCGGGCTGGGGGGGCTGCTCACCGAGTGGTATGGCGAATTGGCGGCGGACAAGGCGCAGTTGATCTTCTCCGCGCATGACTTCGACGGCGCGGCGGCGGTGGCGGCGATCGAGGCGACCACGCTGGGCAAGCTCGCGTTGCGGCCGAGTCGGCTGTACCCCAAGTCCGCGCCGGTGAGCCGCGCGGCGCTGCAACAGACGCTGGAGGGGTTGGCCCGGATCGCGCTGGCGACGACCGAGGGGCGCGGCATCGAGGAGCTGGAGATCAATCCGCTGGCGGCGGTGGAGGGACGGCTGGTGGCGCTCGATGGGTTCGCGCGCACAGCGCGGCTGCGCGGGGCGGAGCGAGCGCCGCGGCCGGTGGCCACGGTGGGCGCGCTGCTGCATCCGCGCAGCGCCCTGGTGCTGGGGGCGTCGCAGCGGGCGCAAAACGCGGGGCGGATCATCCTGCAGAATCTGCGCAATGCGCGCGGGATTCACTACGGGCACCTTTATGCGCTGCACCCGTCGGCGGAGACGATCGAGGGGATTCCCTGTGTCACCAGTTGTCACGACCTGCCGGAGGTGGTCGACCTGGCGGTGGTAGCGCTGCCGGCGGACTCGGCGGTAACCGCGATCGAAGAACTGGTCGACTGCGAAAAGGTGCGCTCAATCATTCTGATCACCGGCGGTTTCGCCGAAACCGGCAACACCGAGCGGGCGCGGGCGGTGCGCCGGGCGCTGGACCGCGGGCGCGAGCGGGCCGACGGCGGGCCGATCCTGGTGGGCGGAAACTGTCTCGGCATTGTCAGCAAGAACAACTACAACACTTTCTTTCTGCCGAGCTACAAACTGCCTTTCAATGACGCCCCCGGCGAGAGCCTGGTGGTGATCAGCCAGTCGGGCGCCTACCTGGTGTCGTTCACCAGCAATCTGGACGGGATCATCTTCCCCCGGGCGACGATCAGCTACGGCAATGAGATGGATCTCACGGCGAGCGACTTTTTCGAGTACTACCTGCGCCACGAGTCGGATGTGCGGGTCTTCGCCTTCTATATCGAGGGGTTCGCGCCGGGCGAGGGGGAACGTTTTGTGCGCCTCACGCGCGAGGCGACTTCGCGCGGCAAGCCGGTGATCATCTACAAGGCGGGGCGAACCGAATTCGGCGCGCGCGCGGCGGCCAGCCATACGGCGTCGATGGTGGGCAACTACCGGGTGACCGAGGCGCTGCTGGAGGAGGCGGGGGCGCTGGTGGTGGCCACGCTCAATCGCTTCGAGGACTACACCAAGGCGATCACCATGCTCGGTGACCGCGAGGTGCGCGGGCGGCGGCTGGCGGTGATCACCAACGCCGGTTTCGAGGCCGGGGCGGTGAGCGATCACCTTTATGGCCTGGAACTGACAGAGTTGCAGGATGCGACACTGAGCCGCCTCACCGAGGTGCTGCCGAAGATCGCCCACGCCGGCAACCCGGTCGATACCACGCCGATGGCGGACAGCGACGCTTTTGTCGAGTCGGTGCGGATTCTGGCCGCGGATCCCGGGGTGGATATGCTGGTGGTTTCAGCGGTCCCGGTGACGCCGGCGCTGGATGTGCTGGCCCCCGACCTGAGCGGCGCCCACAAAGAGAA
>JALXCG010000070.1 GCA_026991065.1 Gemmatimonadota bacterium
AAAGCGCCCGGTAAGTTTCCCCCGGGTGTGGCTGCTGCGGGATCCGCGGCACGAGGCGGTGGTGGCGGCGCGGGTGCCGCTGGCCTGGATTGGGGTTTCGCGGGAGCATCTGGAGCTTCTGCACAAACTGGGCGTGGATACGGTGGGGGCGCTGAAAAACTTGTCCAGCAGTGGGTTGAAAAAGTGCTTCGGGGCGGATCTGGTCCATCTTCAGCGGCAAGCGAAAGGGGAGGAGGCGGTGCCCCTCCAGCCCCTGGAGATCGCCCCACCCGTGCAAGTGGAAGAGGATCTGGAACCGCCGGTCGGCGAAGTCTCGCGCCTGGTTTTTCTTTTTTCCCGCTTGCTTCATCCGCTTTTGGCAACTCTGGCGCAGCGCGGTCAGGCGCTGGTGGAGTTGTACTTCGAATTGCATTTCGAAGATGCGCCTCCGCTGCGCGAGGTACTGCGTCCCGCCACGCCCACACTGGTGGCGTCTCAACTGCTGAACCTGGTCTATCTGCGATTGGAAAGCACGATCCAGGCCGGCGCCTCGCGCGCCGCCCCCGCGGCGGGGAAAGCAGCGGCCGGATCCGCCGCGGCCATGCGCTGCTCCACGGAAAGGTCACAACCGGGGATCACCGAGCCGGTAACCCATCTGCTCCTGCGGGTATCCGGCGAGTTGGCCAGCCGCGAGCAGTTGGAGCTGTTTCAGGAGGAGCCGAAACGCGATCTGGAGGCCGCGAATCGGGCGCTGGCCCGGGTTCGCGCGGAGTTGGGGGATGCGGCGGTGGTGATGCCCGTGGTGCGGAATGCGCACCTGCCGGAAGCCCGCTGCGGCTGGAAAAGTGGCGCGGTCGTTCGGTCACCACGCAAGGGCCGGGAATTGCCCGGTGGGGAGGGGGCGCCTACCTTGGTCCGGCGGATCTTTCTCCCGGCGCGGCGCTTGCCTCCGCGACCGCGAGTTGAACCGGATGGGTGGCTGCTGGCGGAGATGGATGCGGGATCGGTGATCAAGAAACAGGGCCCCTACATCCTCTCCGGTGGATGGTGGCAAGGGGAGATTCGCCGCGAATATTATTTTGCCGAGTTGCGGCGGGGGGATCTGGTGTGGATCTACTGGGATCAACGGCGGCGCGCCTGGTATGTCCAGGGAATGGTGGAATAGGTGACCCCCGCTTATGCTCCGCTCTGGTGCAAGAGCAACTACTCTTTTTTGGAGGGGGCGAGTCACCCCGCGGAACTGGTGGAAGAGGCCCATCACCTGGGGTTGCGCGCATTGGCATTGACCGACCGCAACGGTCTTTACGGCATTGTTCGCGCGCATGTCGCGGCGCGGGAGTTGGGGGTCAAGTTGTTGCTGGGGGCAACAGTTGACGTTGCGGATCAGGTCCTGGGCGAGGATGTAATCGTCCTTCTGGTCATGAACCGGACCGGCTATGCAAATCTATGTCGCTTACTCACGCGGGGGCATCGGCGCGCGGCGCGAAAAGGGGAGCCGCGCATGAACTGGCGAGAGGTCGGCGAGCATGCGGAGGGGCTCTTGGCACTGTGGGCCGGGGGCAACAGGTGGGGCGAGTCTCGGGCCGCCGCGGGCGGGGATCTCGAGGCGGCGCGGCTGAAGGTGACGCGGCTTCTGCAAGAGGCGTTTCCCGATCGTCTTTATGGGTTGATCGCGCGCCATCGTCAAGCGGAAGAGTTGGCACAGGAAACGGCCCGCAGAACCCATTTTCAGCGCTGCGGAATCGCCGAAGTCGCTGCTCTCGAGGTGCTCTATCACTCGCCCGCGCGGCGCCCGTTGCAAGATGTATTGACCTGCATTCGTCACGGCCTGCGGCTGGCTGCGGCGGGGCGCGGGATTCGTCCCAATGCCGAACATGCCCTCTTGGCCCCACGGGCATTTGCCCGCCTCTTTCACGACCTTCCCGGTGCCGTACAGCGCACCGAAGAGGTTGCGCGCCGTTGCGAATTCACGCTGGACGAAATCAGTTACCGCTATCCCGAGGAGGATCTTCCCGCCGGGCGCACCACCCGGGTTTGGCTGCGGGAGTTGGCCTTTCAGGGGGCGCGACGGCGGTATGGGGCGCGTTTGACCTCCAAAGTGAAAGCTCAACTCGAACACGAGTTGGAGGTGGTCGAAAAACTTGATTATGGCGGCTACTTTTTGACCATGTGGGAGATCGTCGAGTTTTGCCGCAAGCGCGGCATCCTCTGCCAGGGGCGTGGGTCGGCCGCCAACTCTGCTCTCTGTTACTGCCTGGGGATCACCGCGATCGATCCGGTGCGGATGGATCTGCTTTTTGAGCGATTTCTTTCCGAAGAGCGCGCCGAGCCGCCCGATATCGATCTGGACATTGCCAACGACCGCCGCGAAGAGGTGATTCAACATGTCTATAGCAAATACGGCCGGGATCACGCCGCGATGGTTGCCAATGTAATTCGCTACCGTCCGCGGTCGGCGATTCGGGAAGTGGGCAAGGTCTTGGGCATCGCGCCCATCGCGCTGGATCGCCTGGCGAAAATGGTGTCGCATCACGAGAGCATCTCTGCGGATTTGCTGCGCAAGGCCGGGTACATTCGCGAGCATCAA
>JALXCG010000071.1 GCA_026991065.1 Gemmatimonadota bacterium
GCCCTGGGGTATGTGGACTGACCCGGTGGCAGCGGCGAAATCCTGCGTGATCGGCGGGAAAAATCGCTTGATTCCCCTCCGCGATGGTGTAACCATTGGCTTGTGGGTAGCCAGAGAGCTTGTACCAACTCTGTGATTTGATAGCGGTTCAGTCCAAAAACTGAGGGGATCTCATGCGACGATTGCTGATGCTATCCGCATTTCTTGCGGCCATGGTTGCCCACGCCCGGGTGATTCAGGTTCCGGCCGATGAGCCAACGGTTCAAGCTGGGATCGATGCAGCCGCCGATGGTGACACTGTGCTCCTGGCCCTGGGTACTTACCGCGAAGCGATCTCCTTCACCGGCAAAGCGATCACCGTGACCGGCAGCGATCCGGCCGATTCCGCGACCGTGGCAAACACTGTGATCAGCAGCCGCGGCATTCCCTGCCACGACCGCTGCAGCGTGGTGACTTTCGACGCCGGGGAGGGCCCCGAAAGCGTCCTGGACGGGCTGACGATCGCTGGCGGCGGGGGCAACCAGGTGCCCGGCGATCACTGGAGCACAGCCGGCGGCGGGATCTTCTGTCGCGGCGTCGCCCCCACCATTCGCAATTGTGTCATCGCCGAAAACTCGGTCACCAACTACGGTGGCGGCGTTTACTGCGAGAATGCATCACCGCTGCTGGAACAGTGCCGGATTGCGTTCAACCGGGTCGATGCCGTGCATGGCGAGGGCCGCGGTGAAGGCGTCTATTGCGGGGCAGGCAGCAACCTTCTCATGCGCGACTGCAGAATCGAAGCGAACGAAGGCAGTGCGGTCGGCGGCGGCATCGCCATCTTCGAGGCCGAAGCCACGCTGCTGGATACGGAGATTCGCGACAACCTCGGCGGCAACGGCGCCGGTGTTTACGCCCTATACTCCTCCGGCCCCGTCGTGCTGGATCACTGCACCATTCACGGCAACATCGGCGCCCGCCAAGGCCGGTCGGCCATCGGTGGCGGCCTCTACCTCTATGTCGGCGACGCGACGCTGCGCGACTGCATCATCTCCGCCAACCAGGCCGACATGGGCGGTGCACTCTACACCTTCATGTATTATGATGCACTGCAGGCTTCCCACTGTACTTTCACCGGAAATTCCACATTCCATGCAGAGGGGGCGGTGGATACAGACCACTCCCGCAGAGATGCGGTTCATTTCGACAGTTGCATCTTCTGGGGAGATGCGCCCCGCGAGTTCGAGCTGACCGGCCACTCCGCCAAGGTAACCTACTCGCTGGTCGAGGGAGGACACGGCGGGACCGGCAACCTGGACGCGGATCCACGCTTTTGCAACGTCACATGCGGCGTGATCGAAGACCTGGGCCTCTCCGAGGACTCTCCCTGCGTCGGCAGCGGCCGGGGGGGAACCACCATGGGGGCGACCGAAGTTGCCTGTGTCGCTCCCTACCGGCCCGCCGCCACAGTGCTCGAGGTGCCGGCAGACTACGCCACAATCGGCGCCGCGCTGGCAGCGGCCTGCGACCGCGACACCATTCGGATCGCGCCCGGAACCTACCAGGAACCCAATCTGACAATTCCAGGGTCTGACCTGGTTCTCCGCGGTTGGGATCCGGATGATCCCGCGGTGGTAGCCGCGACCGTGCTCGACGGCCGCGGCCGCGGAACCATCCTCTCATTCCTCCCCGGGGCACCCCATCAGCACCCGGTCGTCGAGGGGCTGACGATCGCCAACGGCGGCAATCACGGCATCTCCGGCAACGGAGCCTCCCCCTGGATCCGCTCCTGTGTCATCCGCGATTGCAGCTCACCGGGCGATGGAGGAGGTATCTTTTTCGACTATGGCGGCGCGCCGTACATCGACCGTTGCACCATCCGCGACAATCACTCCAAATACAAAGGCGGTGGAATCAATGGTGAGTATGGTGTCGACCTCACTGTCGACCACAGCATCATCATTCACAACCAGACAGAGGGCGAACACCTTGCGCATGGGGGTGGACTGAGGATGACGCTTGCAAACCTGCGGCTGATCAATTCCATTGTTGCCCACAATCACGCCACCGGCGGCGCCGGAGGCGTGGATCTCTACGGCACCGACGCTACCATCTTCAACTCCACGATCGCCGACAACCGCACTGGCTGTCCCTGCGGTGGAGGGTTGAGCGCGACGGAGGGCGGCTGGGTCGCAATTACCAACAGCATCGTCTGGGGCAATGCCCCGGATACGTTCCATAGTTCCTATGCCACCATTGTCGCTCGCTACTGCGACATCACCGGCGGCTGGGAAGGAAGCGGCAATATCAATTCGGACCCCAATTTCCGCGATCCGGAGCAGGATGACTATCACCTCTCCATGGTCCGCTCTCCCTGCATCGACACCGGCACCGCGGACGGTGCTCCCACCGACGATTTCGAGGGCGCCCCACGTCCTGCCCGCAAGGGCTACGACATCGGCGCGGATGAAGCTCCCCCCGGCCGCAGCCGGCGGAAGATCGAGGTGGAGTGATCCGGGGGGCGCACTGGCCCCCGTTCCGGCCCGGCCCGCCCCGACGGAGCAAGGCGCGGCATCCCAC
>JALXCG010000072.1 GCA_026991065.1 Gemmatimonadota bacterium
CAAACCAAAACGCCAAAACGCACCTTCCCCACTCCACGCGCGCAACCCGCGCCAACGCCTCGCCCCTCTCCCTCCTCCTTCTGTCAGTGCACCGCCGCAGTCCCCCCGGACCCGCGCCGGCGTAGCGCAGCGGGGCAGACCGCTCACCGGCGCCGCCCCGGATCCGGCCGAAACCGCCGGTCGGCCCCGTCCCCCGCGTTCAGCTCCAAACCACTCCCGGCCGACCCTCTTCCCCCCATCGCCGCGCCTTTCCATCACCCTCCGCTCTCTCGCCCCATCTCGGCGCAACGCGGCCACTCCCGCCGCGCCTTTCCATCCCCCTCCGCTCTCTCGCCGCATCCCGGCCACCGCGGCCGATCTCCGCGCGGAATCCGGTCTATACTGCGGTTGCACTCTGTCGCTCCCCACCTTTCCGCCGCGACTTCGGCCCGACCCGGCGCCTCCCGCCGCCACCTCCGAATGGAGTCCCGCCATGTCCACGCCTCCCCACAGCGCGCGCCTCGACCTGGCGCGCTGGAACACCGCCCAGCCCGACGACCTCTATGCCGCCGACGCCCCGTTCCAGGCGCTGATCCGCCATCACCAACTGGAGCAGCGCGAGCCGGCGCTGCACGCCGCCGGACAGGCGGTCGCCGGTCCGCTCGACCCCCTGGTCCGAACCAACAACGAAGCCCGCAACCTGCCGATCCTGGAAAGCTGGGACAGCATCGGCAACCGGGTCGAGCGCGTCATCCATCATCCCGACTGGCACGCCGCGGGTCGCCTGATCTACGGCACCGGCGTACTCGCCGCCTATGCGGAGCAGCCCCCCCCCCACCGCTTCATCCTCAGCCTCTTCTACCTCACCGCGCAGGCCGGCGAAGCGGGCCTCAACTGCCCCCTGGCCTGTGCCGCGGGCGCCATCCGCGCCCTGCAAGTGCTCGGCACCGACGCGCAGAAGCGTTGCTACCTGCCGCCCCTGCTGGAGCCCGATTTCGACCGCAACTACACCGCCGCGCAGTTCATCACCGAGGTCCAGGGCGGCTCCGACGTCGGCCAGAATGCGGTCCGCGCCACACCGCTCGATCCCGGCCGCCGGGGCCCCGGCTCGCGCTGGCGGATCGACGGCGAAAAATGGTTCTGCAGCAGCGCCGACGCCGACCTCTTTGTGCTCACCGCCCGGGTCACCGAGCGCCCCGGCACTCCCGGGCTGGGGCTCTTCCTGGTGCCGCGCCACAACGCCGACGGCACGCCCAACGGATTTCGCATCCGCCGCCTGAAAGAGAAGATCGGTACCCGCTCCATGGCCAGCGCCGAGATCGACTTCGAGGGCGCGGTGGGCGAGGCGCTGGGGCCGGTGGAGCGCGGCTTCAAGAACCTGATGGAGCTGATTCTGGACACCAGTCGCCTCTACAACGCCATGGCCTGCACCGGGCTGGCGCGGCGGGCCTATGTCGTGGCACGGACCTACGCCGAGCAGCGGCGGGCCTTCGGCGCGCGCATCGGTGAGTTCGCCGCGGTCGCCGAGAACCTGGCCTGGATCCGCGCCGATACCGTGGCGTCGCTGGCGGCGACCCTCTGGCTGGCGGAGATCCAGGAGCGGGTGGACACCGCCACGGCCGGCGCCGAGGAGATCGGATTCCTGCGCGTCGCCCTCAATCTGAACAAGATGCGCACCGCGATGCTGGCCCACGACAACGCCAATCGGGCGATCGAAGTGCTCGGCGGCAACGGCGCCATCGAGAGCTTCAGCGTGTTGCCGCGGCTGCTGCGCGACAACGTGGTCTACGAGAACTGGGAGGGCACCCACAACGTGCTCCGCGCGCAGGTGCTGCGGGATTGTCGCAAGCATGGGTTTCAGGAGGGCTTCTTTGCCCTGCTGGAGGAGCGGCTGGGCAGAGACTCCGCCGCCGAGCTGGCCGCCGAGCGCACCGCGCTGGAGACACTTCTCGCCGGGCAACCGGGCCGCGAGTTAACCGACCTGCGATTCCGCCGCCTGGCCGATCGCCTGGCCACCTGGGTGATGCTGGCCGCCATGCAACCGCTGCCGGAATTGGCCGACGAGATCGCTCTGACCCGCCGGCACCTGCACCCGCCGACGCTGGATGCCGACTATCTGACGTTGGTCAGGCGGCTGGCCGGGGGATGATCCGGTCGCGGCAGATCACAACTGTGGTTCACCCACCCCCCGCGGCCATGATCAGCCACACCTGGTCCTCCGGCCCGATGCGGGTCTTGCGCCCCTGCAGATGAGCAATCGCGCGGCCGTTGACGGCGATGGTCGCGTGCCGCACCGCCTGCGCAAACTCTTCGCCCCAGCGGGCGACACCGGCATCGAGCAGTTCGCCGACGGTCGCGGCCTCGATCTCTACCTGGGTGCCGATCTTGGCCGACAGGGCATAGCTCGGTATGAGAATGGCCATCTTCAAGCCTCCAACGCCAGCCGGCGCAGAGTTTTCGCGGTCGGCACGCCTTCGCGGTCCCAACCGCGCAGGCGGTAGTAGTCGGGCATCATCTTGTGCAGCGGCACGCCGCCTTCCACGCCGGGGAAGGTGGACTCATGCAGCATCCGCGGCGGCA
>JALXCG010000073.1 GCA_026991065.1 Gemmatimonadota bacterium
CGACTGAGCCGCCTTGAGCCTGCCCCCCGCCGCCTCCATCTGCTTCTGGTCTTCCGCCAGGCGCAGCTTCCACCCCGCCGCCTCGCGGGCAAAAAAATCGGGATCCTTGCTCAATGCGCCGGCCACGAACTCTTGCTTCTTCTGCAACTCCGCCCGGGCCGCCGGATAGGCTTGTGATTCCACCTCGAGCAGCGCCGCGGTCTCGCCACCGAGACCATTGCCGCCGATCAACATGACCAGCAGCACAATGCAGGCCAGCGAAGCCAAAAGATAGTAAAGCGGCTTACGTTCCATCAGCCATTCCTGACTAGCCCGGAATCTTCACCGGAACTTCATGTGCGCATCACCGTGATCGCCGCGGGGCGGATCGGCTCCGAAAAAGTGGCCGTGAAAGGATCGCCCTCCCACTTTTCGACCGAGACCACGTGGCCGTCGGCCGCGCGAAAATCCCAGCAGTAGAAGGACGCGGCGGGACCATCATCGCGCCGGTGTTCGACCTCTTGGCTGCCAGTGTAGTAGTAGCGCTCCCCTTTGTAGACCACGAAGTTGTCGCGCGACTCTTCCTCGTCGAAGCGGGCCAGATCCTCTTCGCTCACCCCCAGATCTCCCAGCCCGAGCGGCTCCCCGCGGTAGAGCAGCACCTCCAGCACGTCGTCCTCGTACCACTCCAGGAAGACCCGCCGGTTCTGCGCAATGCCGCTGACCTCGGCCCACTCCTCCCGCCCGGAGCGGTAGTGGTCGACCCGGTCCACGGTGAAGCTCAGATCCTCAAGATCCTCGCCCGCCCCGGCGACAATGATCGCATCGCCGCGCCGCGCATCGCGGATCGAGAGGTTGGCGAGATTGCGACCCGCCCGCGATCTCCGCTTTCAGCCGCGCCAGCCCATCATCTGTGTTCGACGCATCCAGCTCCGCGAACTCCGCCTCCAGCGAACTGTCGGCCGTGGTGCCCATCTCTTCGTAGGCTTTGGCCATCGCCTCGTCGCGCGCGACACTCTCTTCAAAACGCCCCAGGGCGGCAAACGCATTGTCGTCCACATTCACCCCCGCCAGAGTCTGCGCCACCTGCTTCTGCGCCCGCGCCGCATTCTTGCGCGCGATCAGCGTGGAGCTGCTGCGCCGCGCCTCCTCGATCTTGGCCCGCAGTGTATCCACCTGCCCCTTGAGCTTCTCCCGCGCCGCCCGCGCCTGCGCCACCGCCGGCTCCAGCGCCTGCACCTGCCGGTCCGCCTCGCCCTTCTTGGCCAGCGCCTTGCGCGCCAGATCCTCGCGCCCGCCCTGCAGCGCCTTGGTCGCCTTGCTCTTCCAATCCGCCGACTGATCGACGAAACGCTGATACTCCGTCTCCAGCCGGTTCAGATTGCTCATCGCCTCGGCCGAAGCCCGCACCACCTTGTTGAGTTCCGCCTCCATGTCGCGAATGTTCTGCTTCAACGTGGTCTCGAAGGTCGCCTCTTCCAAAGCATCGGTCGCCGCATTCGCCTTGCCCTTGGCAACGCGGAAAAGTCGTTTAAAGAAAGCCATATCAAACTCCTGTCTCTTTTTTGTGTCGGTCGGTTGTGTGTCTTTGTCGCCCGGCTCCTGGAGCCTGGAACCTAGAGCAGCCCCTTCAGCAGATCCCGCGCCGCCCAGGCGTCCACCACCAGAAACTGCAGACAGGAGAGAATGTCGTCGACATCGTCTTCGCCCATCGCCTGCAACTTGGCAAAATTGTTCAACGTGATCCCCACTCCGTCGGCTGTCTCATAAAGCTGAAAACTGGAGGTGGAAATGCCGTTTTCGGCATCGAGCATGCGCCGCAGAAGTTCCAGCGACAACCGTTCCGCCGGCACCCGCGTGAGCTGGATCGTGTTGAAGAGCACATTCTTCTCCAACACCGACGTGAGCAAGAGCCCACTGTCCAGGTCGCGCACCTGCAACACATTGTTCGCATCATCCGCGTCCACAATCTCGTAGCCGCGGGCAGCCACAATCTCGCGCACCTGATCGAGAGTAATCGTCTCTGAAGCCAAAACTTCCTCCTGGTTTCGATTCGCAACCGCCGTGAGCGGCGCAGCAATTCAATGAGTCGCAATTGCTATTCATACGCCGGCGGCGCGCGCAGTATTCAAAAATTCGCTTCGAACCGCGTTTTTGTCCCGTTCTCATGCACCGCACCCGCGCTCCGGACCGTGCCCGCCCCCGCCCCGGGAGCAATCTTCCCTTCGCCCACACCGGATCCCGCCGAAGACGCTGGAGCGGCCGGCTCACCGGCGCTTTGGCTCCACCCCGGAATCGCGCCGAGCGCGGCCGCCGCGAGCCGAGCCGACGCCAATCCGGTCAGCCCTGGCCCCGGCGCCACAGATGATGCGCGTCGTCCAGGCCCAGCAGCAGGGTCGCGCCGAGATAGAGCCCCCCGTAGAGCGGCAGGTAGAGCAGCGCGCGCGGCAGCGGTGCGTCGATCGGCCACCAGACCCGCGAGCAGAGGGCGACCAATGCCGCCGCCGCCCCCGCCGCCAGCAGCATTCGCGGCAGCACCCAGGAGCCCACCGCCAGCGGACCCAGGCGGTGGCTCAGC
>JALXCG010000074.1 GCA_026991065.1 Gemmatimonadota bacterium
TCCACCAACTGCGCGCAACCGGCGGCCAACCCGGTCTGCTTCTCGACCGCTGGCTGCTCACCACGCACAAGGAGCTTCCGCTGGTGCAAGAGGACCCGCATGCCTGGCGCTGCCCCCGCGCCGGCCCCAGGCAGCCGGTGCCCGCCTCCCCCCGCGCAAGACCGCTTCTTGTTATCATGCACATTGTCACCAGCCGCACTGAAGATTCACCTCACACCTGGATAGGGAGCCCCCATGCACAACCACCGCGCCCTCCACCTGCTGATCGCCCCAATCCTCACACTCTCCGCCGCCGCCACCACCCTGCGGGTCCCGGCCGACTACCCCGCCATTCAGCCCGCGCTCGACGCCGCCGCCGCCGGCGACACCGTCCTGGTCGCCCCCGGCACCTATCGCGGCGCCGCCAACCGCAACCTCGACTTCGGCGGCAAAGACCTGATCCTGCGCTCCAGCGCCGGCGCCCAGGCAACAATCATCGAGTGCGACGGCGCCCCCCACGGCATCGCCCTGAGTCGCGGCGAAACCCGCGCCGCCCTGATCGAAGGCCTCACCATCTCCGGCGCCGACAACTACGACATCGGCGGCGGCGTCTCCTTCACCTTCGGCGCCTCGCCCACTCTTCGCGACTGCATCATCAGCAACAACCACTCCGACTTCTACGGCGGCGGCATCTACATCTCCTCCGGCACCCCGCTGATCGAAAACTGCGTCGTCCGCGGCAACTCCGCCCGCGGTCACACCGGGCGCGGCGGCGGCATCCTCTGCTCCTCGGCCGAAGCCGAAATCCGCGGCTGCCTGATCGAAGAAAACAGCGCCTACCAGAGCGGCGGCGGCGTCTTCTGCTGGGCCGCCTCCCCCAGCGTCAGCGGCTGCATCATTCGCAACAACAGCACCGGCATCCGTGGCGGCGGCGTCTATTGCAAAGTGGACTCCGCCCCCACCTTCAGCAACTGCATCATCAGCGACAATCAAAGCAGCTACGGCGGCGCCGCCTATTGCTACGTCAACTCCACCCCCACCTTCAGCAACTGCACCCTGATCGGCAACCGCGCCACCGACCAGGCCGACGGCATCTTCATCCACGTCACCTCCACCCCCACCCTGATCAACTGCATCATGTATGACAACGAACCGGAAGAGTTCTACGTCAGCGGCGCGCAGCCCACCCTCCGCTACACCGACATCCAGGGCGGCTGGCCAGGCGAAGGCAACATCGACGCCGACCCGCGCTTCATCCGCTACCAGGGCTTCGACCTGCTCCTCGGCCCCGACTCCCCCTGCATCGACACCGGCGACCCCACCACCAGCGACACCATTTACGACAACCACCCCCACTGGCCGGCGCACCACACCGACGGCCCCCGCGCCGACATGGGCGCCTACGGCGGTCCCGGCAACTCAATCTGGCCGCAGTACTGGCTCGAATAACACTCGCTGCGCACAATCGGCGCACCGAACCCTCCGTGAATCTGTCCGACGGCGACGCAGCGGCCCCAAAAGCGGGGCAATCCCCGCCACCGCGCACGACCCGACGGGAACAAGCTGCTCCACTCCGCACCTTGCGCCACACCGCCAACCCCCTGCAACTGCCCACCCTACACCCGGTCCCGCCAACTCGCGCGGGGCACCATCCGGCCGCTACAACGCAGAATCCGGCGCTGAATCGGGCCGAATGGCACACTTCGTGCGTCCTACTCCCCGCGAAGCCGACCACGGCGCGCGGCGATCTCCTCCCTCATCACCGCCGCCAAAAGTAGCCGGTTTCGTTTCAGGAGAGAACCTCCGGGATGCTAGGGCGCCCGCCACAGCGGGCGCCCGTTCTCTTTTCCAGCGCCGGCAAGTCCGCAACCCGCGCCGCAGGTCGGCCCTTTCGCTATACTCCCCCCCCATGCGCTTCTTCAACACCGCGGGTCCGGTAGACCCGGCCGATCACTACACGATTTCGCCGCTGGCGCGCCTGACCGACGACGATCTGCTCGGGCTCATCTCCCAAAAGAAATACTTCATCCTCCACGCCCCGCGCCAGACCGGCAAGACCTCGGCGTTGCCGGGCTTGATGCGGGAGCTGAATGCGTCGGGAGAGTACGCGGCGGTCTATCTCAATGTCGAGGGTGCCCAGGGGTTCCGGGAGCAGATCGAACCGGCATTGCAGGGGATCCGGTGGGAACTGGGGCGGCGCATCGAGCTTTATCTCGGCGATCGCCAACTCACTGAGACTGTGCTGCGCCAGATCCGCGCCGGTTACACCAAGCGCCCCGCCGGCTTTCCCCAGAGCATCGTGCTCTGCGGCGTGCGCGACATCAAGAACTAGCGCATCCACGCCTCCAGCGAAAAAGAGATCATCACCGGCGGCTCCTGCTTCAACATCAAGGCGAAGTCGCTGCGGCTGGGGGATTTCTCGGTGGCGGAGATGCGCGAACTCTACGCCCGGCACACCGCCGAGACCGGGCAGGTTTTCGAGGAGGAGGCGCTGCAGCTAGGAGCCTGTCGCACATTGTCTTCACGTCGCCCCGCATCCGTCCCTGCTCCGATCTCTGCGTTGCTAAGTCCTTGAAA
>JALXCG010000075.1 GCA_026991065.1 Gemmatimonadota bacterium
CACCGACCGCGGCGGAGTTTCGGTCAGCGTGGAGTGTCAGCCCCTGGAGCACGATCCGCGCCGCGCGCAGCTCAAGATCGCGGTTCGGGACACCGGCGAAGGGATCGCCGAAGAGCAGCTCAGTCGCCTCTTCCATCGCTTCTCCCAGGCCGACAGCAGCGCCACCCGCAAGCATGGCGGCACCGGTCTCGGGCTCGCCATCAGTCGTGAGCTGGCGCGCTTGATGGACGGCGAGGTGACGGCGGAGAGCGTGGTCGGCGAAGGTTCCACCTTCCACCTGACGCTGACTCTGCCGCTCAGTGCCCGCCAGCCACCGCCGCCGCGGGTGCCGGCGGCGGTGGCTGGTGCCCGGGTACTGGTGGCCGAGGAGAACCCGCAGTGGCGCCGCGCCTGGCGGCTGGATCTGCAAGCACTGGGCCTGGAGATGGTCGAGGCGCCGGCCGCCACGCCGGTTGCCGCCCTGCCGGAACTGGCGGCGCGGGAGTCCCCGCCATGCAGCTATCTGGCGACCGCCGTGGAAGCGACCGAAGAGAGCAGCGGCCGGCGCCAACTGCGCGCCCTCACCGGACCGGCGCCAACCGCGGTGGAGGTACTGCTACCGCTGAAGGAGCGTCAGTTGGCGCGTTCTCTTTGCCAGGCCGCCGGAATCCACTACCGGCAGGGCAGCGAACCTCCGCCGGCTCCGGACACCGACCCCGACGCGCTGCGCGGCATCCGCATCCTGCTGGCCGAGGACAATCCGGTCAACCAGAAGGTGGCCAAGATCATTCTGCGCAAACTGGGCTGCCTGGTGCAGGTGGCGAACAACGGCGAAGAGGCGGTGGCCGAAGTGCAGCGGCAGCGTTACGACCTGGTGCTGATGGACTGCCAGATGCCGGTCATGGATGGCTACGAGGCAACCCGCATGATCCGCCTGCTGCCCAACGCGGAGGCGGAGATCCCGGTCATCGCCATGACCGCCAATGCGATGGAGGGCGACCGCGAGCGCTGTCTGCAGGCCGGGATGGATGACTACCTGACCAAGCCGATCCAGCCTCAGGCGCTGGTCGTCGCGCTGCGGCGCTGGGGCGGGGTGGGCGCCGAGAGCTTCGACTCGCCGCTGGAGCAGGTGAGCGACCGGGCGGTCGATTCCCAACTGGTGGACGCCTGAGCGAAGTAGAACGAAGAGCCCGCGCTACTCCAGGTCCGCGCACTCGATCTGGATCTGCACGATCTCCTCGTGGCGGGAGAAAAACGCGTCCAGCACTCGTGGGTCAAAATGCTTGCCGCGCTCGCTGCGCATGATGGCGAAGCACTTCTCGCGGGGGAAGGCCGGCTTGTAGGGGCGCTTGCTGCTGAGTGCGTCGTAGACATCGGCGACGGCGGTGATGCGTCCCTCGATCGGGATCTCTTCGCCGGCCAGCGCCAGGGGGTAGCCGCTGCCGTCCCACTTTTCGTGGTGGGTGAGGGCGATCGTGGCGACCATCCGCAGCAGCGGGGATTGGGTCTCGCCGATGATTTTGGCACCGAGGTCGGCGTGGCGCAGATAGAGCCCCTTCTCGGTTCCGGAGATCGCCTCGAACACCTTGCTGCCCAACTGGCTGTGCTTCTGCATGATCTCCATCTCTTCCGGCGTCAGGCGTCCCGGCTTCAGGAGAATCGCGTCCGGGATGCCGATCTTGCCCACGTCATGCAGGGGACTGGCGTGCTCCAGCATCTCCGCCATCTCTTCATCCAGGCCCAGGGCGCGGGCGATGACGCCTGCATAGCGCCCGACCCGGATCACGTGGCGCCCGGTTTCGTTGTCGCGGTATTCGGCCGCCCGCCCGAGGCAGTGGATCAGTTCCAGGCGCGAGGCGGTCAACTCCGCGGTGCGCTCGCGCACCCGCCGCTCCAGGGTGTCGGCGTAGGCCAGGGTCTGGTCCTGGTAGAACTTGATGGTCAGCGCGTTGGCGATGCGCGGGAGGAGGTCGCTGGGGTCGATCGGTTTCGGCAGGAAGTCGGTTGCGCCGAGCAGCAGCGCCCGCTGCTTGATCTCCCGGTCGCGCGCCGCGGTGAGGATCAGGACCGGCAGATACTGCCAGCGATGGTCGGCGCGGAGCCGGGAGAGGATCTCCAGGCCGTCGACCTCCGGCATCATGACGTCGAGAAGGAGCACGTCGGGATCGACGCGGGCGATCGCCTCCATGGCCGAGGGCGAATCGCTGGTGGAGGAGATCCGCTCGTAGCCCGCCATCTTGAGGTATTTCGCCGCCACTTTGATGTTCAATGGCTCATCATCGATGATCATGATGGTGGCGTTTCTCTTCTGGGCTTCGCCGGCGGCGTCATCCGGCGGCAGCGGCACCGGGAGCGGCTGGCGGCTGCTCGTCGCGTGGCCGTCGGACCGACCGCCGGGGTGACTCCGATTCTCCATCTGCATTCTCTCAACCACCGTGGATCTCCTGCATTGTGACCGGCGCGGGCCCGGGGGCCGCCGCGCCGGCGGTGGGAATGGCGGTTGGCTCCGGATCGAGAGTGATGCGCCGGGCCAGGCCGCGCAACTCGGCCAGCAGACCGCCGATCTTCTCGGGTCGCTGCCGGCGGGCCTGCTCCTCCAGGCGCTGAGCGGGCAGCGTAAATGCCTCCAGGCCAATGGTTCCGCCGGCTCCGGCCAGCCAGTGCGCCAGCCGCGCGAGTTCCTCCCAGGAGGCGGTGTTGTAGGCCTGCTCCATATTGCCCAACTGCTCTTCCAGCCGCTCGGTGAACTCCACGACGATGGCGCGGAAGTCGGGGTCGGAGGTGGGCAGCGTGGAGACCAGGGGTGGGCCGGAGAACTCCCCCGCGTCGCTCTGCTGTGGAGAGTTCGCCGCCAGAGTTTCACCCACAACCCGGAGCAGGTCATCCCAACTCACCGGCTTGGCCAGGTAGCCGTCGCAGCCGGCGGCGATGCTCCGCTCCTGCTCCTCGCGCAGGGTGCTCGCGGTCAGGGCAACAATCGGTGTGGTCACGCCCTGCTTCCGCAGCATCCGGGTGGCCGCATAGCCGTCCATGATCGGCATCTGCATATCCATCAGGATCAGATCGAAGGTTTCATGTTCCAGCAACTCCACCGCAACGCGACCGTTTTCGGCAGTGGTCAAGTCGATCCCGTGACGCTCCAGCATGAGCCGGATCACGCGCCGATTCACCACACCATCCTCCACCAGCAGGATCCGACCGTCGAATTGAACCTCCGGCAGCGCGGGGGAGTCTCCCGGTTCGCCGCTTCCGGTGTTGCGCTCCGCCGCCGTCGCTGTCGTGTTTCTGAGTACTTCTCCGACCGGCGCCTGCTGGATCTCGACCCCGTCCAGCGAACCGGTGGAGATTTCGAGAGTGAAGGTGGTGCCCTGGCCTTCCACGCTGCGCACCGTGATCTCGCCGCCCAGCGCCCGGGCCACCCGCCGACTGATCGCCAGTCCCAGTCCGCTGCCGCCATACTCCCGCGTCACCGAAGCATCGGCCTGCGTGAAGGGATCGAAGATGCCGGCCAGCTTCTCCTGCGGGATCCCGATGCCGGTATCGATCACCGCGACCACCAGCCGCGGGTCTTCCTCCCAGTGGCGCACCTCCACCCGCAGCGTCACGCTCCCCGCGGGGGTGAACTTGACCGCGTTGCCAACCAGGTTGATCAGAATTTGACGCAGGCGCGTGGGATCGGTGCGGATGATTCTAGGCAGCGCGCCGCGATACTCCACCCGCAGTGCCAGTCCATTCTCCCCGGCCGGTGCCCGCATGATCGACACCACTTCGGCGATGATCGCTTGCGGATCCACCTCTTGCAGTTCCAACTCCAGCGCATCGGACTCGATGCGGGAGAGATCCAGAATCGAATTGATCACACCGAGAAGATGCTGGCCGCTGGCATGAATCGTATCCAGGTATTCCCGCTCCTCCTCGGGATTGCCGTTGGCCGCGCCCCGCCGGAGCAGGTCGCTGAAGCCCAGAATGGCATTGAGCGGCGTGCGGATCTCGTGGCTCATGTTGGCCAGAAAAGCGGATTTGGCGCGATTGGCCGCGTCCGCCCGCTGCTTGGCCAGTTGCAGCTCCCGGTTGCTCTCCGCCACCTGTCGCAGCGCCTGCTTCAGGGCCGCGGTTCGCCCCTCCGCCTTGCGTTCGGCCGGTTCGCTTCCGAGCACCATGGCCAGGGCGTTACCGTACATGCGCAACCCGCGCACCATGCAGCCCTGCAAACCGCGATTGATGCGCCGCAGACGTCTGTTCTGGGCCGCCAGTTGTTGGGTCTTCTTGCTCTGTTTCAAATGGGTCTGTCCATGGTCAAAAAGGGGCTGGTTGCGCGCCGCACCCCCGCGCACGCAGACTTCATGCGACATCTCACCCACGGCACCGCGGCGGAATGCCGCCATACCTGTTGATCGGTTGGGCGGGGGGCGCGACTTGAGGGGGCCCGGACCGGCATCTTGTGGCCCGGTTACCATGATCCGCGGCGCGGCATCTTCCCCGCGCAGTGATACCATGGCGGCGCGCAGCCCGGTCGCACCCGCGGCCGGCGGTGCCGAACCACCAACGGCAACCACCGCGGCCCCCGCCCGGCGCCCCAGGCCACCCCCGGAGACTCCCGTGCCCGGAACCATCCATCTCGCCGACAACCTGCCGATCCTGCGCCGACTCCCGGAAGCGAGCGTCGACCTGATCTACATCGACCCCCCCTTCAACACCGGCAAACGCCAGGAGCGGCGCCGCATCCAGGTGCGCCACGACCCCGTCGCCGGCGACCGCACCGGCTTCCAGGGCCGGCGCTACCGCACTGTCGACCTCGGCACCTCGGGCTGGGACGACAGCTTCGACGACTTCCTCGCCTTCCTCCACCCGCGCCTGGTCGAGGCCCACCGCATCCTCCAGCCCCACGGCAGCCTCTTCCTGCACATCGACTATCGCGAAGTCCACTACTGCAAGGTCGCCCTCGACCGCATCTTCGGCCGCGACTGCTTCCAGAACGAGATCATCTGGGCCTACGACTACGGCGCCCGCTCCCGCAAGCGCTGGCCGGCCAAGCACGACAACATTCTCTGGTATACCCGCGACCCCCGCCACTACACCTTTAACTACGACGCCATGGACCGCATCCCCTACATGGCTCCGGGCCTGGTCGGCAAAGAGAAGGCCGCTCGCGGCAAAACCCCGACCGACGTCTGGTGGCACACCATCGTCAGTCCGAACGGCAAGGAAAAAACCGGCTACGCCACCCAAAAGCCCCTCGCCATCCTCGACCGCATCATCAAAATCCACTCCAACCCCGGCGACCTGGTCCTCGACTTCTTCGCCGGCAGCGGCACCACCGGCGCATCCGCCGCCCGCCTCGGCCGCCGCTTCCTGCTCATCGACCACAACCCCGAGGCGCTCGCCGTAATGCGCCGCCGCCTCGCCCCCTACACCCCCGAAATCATCTGTTCCACGCCCGAAACCTCATGAAAAAGAGACTCTCCGCGCTTCTTCTTCTGCTCCTTGCCGCCCTCTACAGTTACCTGCAGAAACCCGCCACCTCCGGCGACACCCCGGCCGCCGCCTCCGCCAGCGCCATCGCCCGCGCCTACCGGGACCACCAAAGCAACCTCCAGGTCAGTGGCAGCGGCGTGGTCCAGGCACTCCTTCCCGACGACCGGAGCGGCAGTCGCCACCAGAAGTTCCTGCTCCGCCTCCCCGATGGCCAAACCCTGCTGATCGCCCACAACATCGATCTCGCCCCCCGCATCCCCGCCCTGCGGAAAGGCGACACCGTCCAGTTCTGCGGCGAATATGAATGGAACGAAAAGGGCGGCGTGGTCCACTGGACCCACCACGATCCCGCCGCTCGCCACACCCCCGGCTGGCTTCTCCACAAAGGGCAGAAATACCAGTAATTGTCCCTTTTTTGAAGTGCACCGCCGGTGCCCTCCCCGCGCGCTGCTTTTCGCCCCGGTGCAACCCGCGCCGCGCACCGATCGGGTCCTGGCCGAAGCCGCCGCACCGGCCACCGCTTCCGCTCCCGGCTCATCTTGCGCCGTCGCCGTCCCGCCCCGTCGCGGCCCCGGTGGCGAAGTTCTCCCTTGCCCGCGCGCCGGTCGCGCCGCCCCGACCCCCGACAGCAGCGCCCCTTCCGCTGTGTTATCTTTTGCCCCACAGATCGCTTGCAACCACCCATCCGCCCCGATCCCCGGGGCGGTCCCGGGGTCGCGAGCGCCACCCGGGGCCCGCAGCCACGTCGCCGGAGTGCGCCCGGCTGGTGCGGCTCCTCATCTCAACCCTGGAACTGGAGACCCATGTTCGTCCCAATGCTCTTTGCCGCCGCCCTTGCCCTCACCCCGCAGCCCCAGAGCGCTCCCGCGAGCGTCGAAAGCCGGCTCGCCGCCCTCGAAGCCCGCGTCGCCGAGCTGGAAGCGCGCGCCACCCAGAAGGCCGGTCCGGTGCTCGCCTATGACAGCGGCTGGGTGAGCGTCAAGAAGGGGGAGGAGATCCAATTGACCCACGGTGTCGGCGGCGACCAGGATCACTACATCGTCCTCTTCGACACCCGCAGTCAGACTCACGGGCAGAATCACATCGGCTACGGCGGCCGCGCCCTGGACGGCATCACCGCCGGCTACACCGGAGCCTACTATTACGGTCTCGACACCGAGACGGTGACCCTCCGCCGCGCCACCGACGACACCTTCTGCCACGAACTGCGCCTGCGCATCGTCACCTACTGAGGTGCCGCGCTGAAGGGTGGCCCCGGGTGTGGTGCGGGATCGGCTGCTCGAACCCGCGGCCGGTCCTGCGGGCCGACCTGGCGCGCTGAAGGGGGGCTGGCCCGGTTCCGGCCGCGTGGTGGGGAGAGTTCTGCCGGGCGGGTTGTGCGGCCGCGCTGCCCGGCAGGCCGCCGGCGCGGGGCGATTATGGCGCAAGGCGGGGTGGAGCCAAGGGCCGGAGATCTTCGCGGAAGCCGCCGGTTCGGCATGAAGAGTGCCCGGTGCGCAACCGGCGGTCGCCGCGAGGAGCCGAAAATCGCGCAGCGGGCAAAGCTCATCCCCGCAAAATGACGAATCGAGGGGAGAGCCGCCGGCGGGGAGGCGCCGGGCGGATTTGACGATTCCCACATGGTGTTGCTAAAATCCAAGGTTACCACTGTTGACGACTCCAACTCCTGGAGTCCCCTCCATCGAGCAGGAGATCATCATGGCGTTGACCTCTGAGGAACTCGCGCAGATTCGCGAGAAACTGGCCAAGCAGCGCCGCCAAGGGGAAAAGAAGCTGAAGTTCCTCGAAGAGTCGATTCTGCAGAAGCAGGATCCGGCGGCGCGCGACGGCGTTTACTATTCGCAGCATCCGGCCGAGATCGGCACCGATGCCAATGAGCGGGAAAAGTTCTATCGCATCGCCACCAGTGAGCACCGTTTCCTCTACCGCGTCGATGAGGCGATGCGGCGGATCGAGGCGGGCGAATATGGCAAGTGCGAAAACTGCGGCGAGGATATTCCTTTCAGTCGGCTTTTGGTGGTGCCCACCGCGCGCACCTGCGTGGTGTGTCAGGAAGAGGCGGAGCGGATCCGCTTTCAGGGCTGGTAGGGGTGCCCAACGAAGATGCGCCACGGGCGCTGCGGTCGAGTGATCTCCGCCGCTACATCGAAGTTCGGGAAGAGGACGAGGGGCAGCGGCTGGACGCGTTCCTGGCGGAGCGGGTGGCGGGAGCGAGCCGGTCGAAGATTCAGCGGATGATTCGCGATCGCTGGATCACGGTGGATGGGGTGCAACTGCGCAACAACACCATGCTGAAGGCGGGGGCGGTGATTCAGGTGGTGATGCCGCCGGCCGATCGGGGGGATCTGGTGGCCGAGGATCTGCCGCTGGATATTCTCTATGAAGATGAAGAGATGCTGGTGGTGAACAAGGCAGCGGCGATGGTGGTGCATCCGGCGCGCGGGAACTACACCGGCACGCTGGTGAATGCGCTGCTGCATCATTGCGATTCGCTGCCGGTGATCAAGGGGGATACGCGGCCGGGAATCGTGCATCGGCTGGACAAGGGGACCAGTGGGCTGCTGCTGGTGGCGAAGACCGATCTGGCGCAGGCGGCGCTGTCGCTGCAACTGAAGATGCGCAAGGTACGCAAGTTCTACCGGGCGATCACCTGGGGGCGGATGGAGCCGGCCGAGGGGGCGATCGATTTTCCGATCGGGCGGCATCCGAAGAATCCGAAGTTGATGTCGGTGCGCAAGGAGCCGGGACGCGGGCGGCCCTCGCTGAGTGTTTACCGGACGCTCGAGGATCTGGGGCGTTTCAGCGATGTCGAGGTGGATCTGCGCACCGGGCGAACGCACCAGATCCGGGTCCATTTTCGCCACATCGGGCGGACGCTGCTGGGGGATCCGGCGTATGGGGGGCGCACCACCTATCTGGCTGATCTGCCGCGCGAGGCGCGGGCGGTGGTGGAGGCGGTGATCGCTGATCTCGGGCGGCAGGCGCTGCATGCCTGGCGGATCTCGTTTCGCCACCCGGGGAGCGGCGCGCCGATGAGTTTCGAGGCGCCGCTGCCGGAGGATATGAGGCTGGCGCTGGAGCGGCTGCGGGCGGCGCGCGACGCCGGGCTGTGGCGCTGGTGAGTGGGGGGGGCGCGG
>JALXCG010000076.1 GCA_026991065.1 Gemmatimonadota bacterium
TCCCAATCACCTCCCGAAAAGAGTCGCTGATAGCATGCCAATCGAGCACGTCGACGCGAATGGGCAGATCCGACTCCTGGAAAGCCTCCTCGATTTGCCCCAATAGTGCCGGTGGCAACTTCGATTCACAGACAATCGCCAGATCCAGATCGGAGAACTGCTTGGCTGTCCACGTCACCCGCGAGCCAAAGGCGCGCACTTCACAGTCGGGCACGTGCTCTTTCAGTATCTTCTTGACCGTGGAAAGATGTCGTGGGCTTAGGTCAATCATTCGAACTATGTTTCTTGAGCATCTCGAGAAGATGCCGTGCGTCGTGTACAAACTCCGTCGCCGTTTCAAAGACACTCTGCGCTTTGGCGTCATCGTAGGTGTGTGAGGTGATGTTGCGTTGCCTGCGATACTCGAACCAGCGTTCGGGGTCGGCCACAATGCCCTTTTCCGCGCCAACGCGAATCAGGTCCCGAAAAGACAATTGGTCAATCGTTTCTCTGCTGGCGGAGACCATTTCCAGATAGCGCTTGAGCATTTTCCAGCAAAGCTCATAGGTGAATTCGAAATTTTGAATCACGCCCGCACGCATGGTGTCACGCTGATCTCGATCGAGTTTGGCCATTTTGGCCTGGTCAGTCGACACATTCACTGCCCGTTCCAAGGAAGTAACCGCATTTTCCAAGCTACTCAGATCGATCATAATGATACTCCATACCCAAGCCCCTTCAACGCCTTCCTGATTTTCTCCTCCAACTCCGCTCCCTTCTTGAACTGCGCCCCCAACTCCTTGGTCAGCGCCGCCATCTTGTCCTCGAAGGGCACCCCATCGTCCTCAACCTCCTCAGCCCCCACATACCTCCCCGGCGTCAGCACAAAGTCGTGTTTCCCAATCTCCTCGGTGGTTGCCTCCCTGCAGAAGCCCGGCACATCGGCGTACTCGCCCCCACCATCCCCACGCCAGCGGTGGTAAGCGCCGGCGATCTCGTCGATATCCTCCTGCAACAGGTCGCGGTGCACCCGGTCCACCAGCTTGCCCAGCTTGCGGGCGTCGATAAAAAGCGTTCTACCGCGGCGGTCGCGTAGCTTCTTGCCCTCCAGCCCCCTGCCGTTGCGCTTGTCCCGCGTCACGAACCACAGGCACACGGGGATCTGCGTCGAATAGAAAAGCTGCCCCGGCAGGGCCACGATACAGTCCACGAGATCCGCGTTGACGATGTTCCTGCGGATCTCCCCCTCGCCCGACGACTGGCTCGACATGCTGCCGTTGGCGAGCACGAAACCCGCCGTGCCCCGGGGTGAGAGGTGGTGGATGAAGTGCTGCACCCAGGCGAAGTTGGCGTTGCTCACCGGCGGCACACCATACTTCCATCGGACGTCGTCGCGCAGACGCTCGCCGCCCCAGTCCGAGTCGTTGAAGGGCGGGTTGGCCAGCACGTAGTCGGCCTTCAGATCCTTGTGGTAGTCGCGGTGGAAAGAGTCGCCCCACTGGGGCCCCAGGTTGGCGTCAATGCCGCGGATGGCCAGGTTCATCTTGGCCAGTCGCCAGGTGGTGGGGTTGGACTCCTGGCCGTAGATACTGATGTCGCCGATGCGGCCGCCGTGGGCCTCGATGAAGCGCTCACTCTGCACAAACATGCCGCCCGATCCGCACGCCGGATCAAGCACACGGCCGCGGTAGGGCGCGAGCATGGTGACCAGGGTCCGCACCACGCTGCGTGGCGTGTAAAACTGCCCGCCCTTCTTGCCTTCGGCGCTGGCGAACTCCGAAAGAAAATACTCGTAGACTCGCCCGAGAACATCTTTGGAGCGGTGTTCCTCGCCGCCCAACCCGATGGTGCCCACCACATTGATCAACTCGCCCAAACGTCGCTTGTCGAGCGCGGGTCGCGCATAGGTTTTGGGCAGCACACCTTTGAGGCGCGGATTGTCGCGCTCAATGGCAACCATGGCGTCGTCGATGAGCTTGCCGATCTCGGGTTGAACCGCTTTTCCCTGCAGGAAGCCCCAGCGCGCCTCTTTGGGCACCCAGAAGATGTTGTCGGCCAAGTACTCGTCCCGGTCTTCGGGGTCGGCGCCCTGGTCGGCTTCGGCCAGCAGCGCGGCGTGCTTCTCCTCGAAGGCGTCGGAGATATACTTGAGGAAGAGGAGCCCGAGCACCACGTGCTTGTACTCGGCGGCGTCCATGTTGTTGCGGAGCTTATCCGCCATCGTCCAGAGCTTGGCCCTGAACTCCAAGGTGTCGCCGTTACCGCTGCCTTTCCTAGCCATCGACTGCCTCCGCCCGCCCGCGCGAATCCCGCGGCCATCCGCGTCCACTCGCCGGTCGATCCACTGTGTTCCACGCTCCCCGAACCGTGCGGCACCGCTGCCCGCAAAGCCCCTGAAAGCGATCCGAGTTTACACCATCACACCCTCTACTTCGAGAAATCACGCCACCCCCGAGTAGCGCCCAACCGCCGGTCGCTCCGCACTTCCCCCCTTCATCCCCACTCACACCCGACACCGCTTCAACTCCGCGATCGCCTCATCCAGCCCATCCAGCGTCAGTGGAAACA
>JALXCG010000077.1 GCA_026991065.1 Gemmatimonadota bacterium
TTTGCGGGGCCTGATCGAGTTGCGCAAGCGGCTGCCGGCGCTGCGCGCGGCGGGCACCCAGTGGGTCGACTGCGGCCACCCGGAGGTTGCTTGCTGCGTGCGCGGAGTTGGGCTGAACGAGCCGGCACTGGTGGCGGTGAATGTGGGCGACGCGGCGCTCGATCTGGAGCTTCCGGCGGCGCTGCGCGAGGTGACGCGGGGCGAACGCCAGTGGGGCAGCGCGGTGCTGGAGCGGAACGGGCGGCTGCATCTGCCGCCGCTCGCGGGCGGGGTGTGGCAGTGACCGGCGCGGGGCGCCGCCGGTTGCGCGCGGCGCTGGGGAGCAGCGGCGGTTGGCCGGGGGAAGGGCGCCCCGGGGCCTTTCAGGAGCTGAACGCGGGCGGTCGCTGAGAGAGCGGGTTCGGCGCGATCCCGGCGGTCCGGAGCACCGCGTTGCTCCACGGCGAGGCGCCGCCGGGGTCCGCAACGCGCGCTGGGTGCAGCCAAAAAAAAGAAGAGAAAAGGGGGAGCGAGCCGGCTACTCGACGACCCAGATGGTGAGTCCGCGAGCCTTGCGGATGAGGGCGTCGGCGAGGTGGCGGCGGAAGATTTCGCGGTGCCAGGGGAGAGCGTTGCGACCGACGGCGATGGTGCGGTAGTTGCCTTTGCGGGCGGCTTCGATGAGCGCGGAGACCACCGGTTCACCCACTGTGGTGGTGCCGACACTGGCCGCGATGCGGTTCTTGGGAAAGCCGGCTTCGACCAGAACCTGGTGGATCTTGCGCAGGATCGGGGCGGCGCGCTCGCTGGGCGGGGTTTCCAGTTGGGTCGGCATGAGGATGCCTGTGTGACCGGTGGAGAGGAACTCGCCGGTTTCGATCTGGAGAGGCTGAATCTCCGGCACGACGGTGAGTATGCCGATGCGGGCGGCGGGGTGCTCGGCCATGAGGCAACCGACATAGGCGGCGGCGCGCACGGAGGCTTCGGAGGGGTCGGCGGCCAGCAGGACTCTGCCGTTCATGGGGGCCTCCGGGGTTGGGGCATGGGAGTGGGATCGCCGACCGCGAAACGGGCGGAGAGCGAAAGGGAGGAGCAAGGTCGGACACCACATCCAGTATAAGCTCATTATGGAATAGAATGCGGGTGCGACCAACCCGGGGCCGTGAGTTCGCGTCATGCCGCGGCGGGGGTGCGTCATTCGGGTCGCGGCGGGCGAATCGATTGCGAAACTCCTTTGCGCGGACCTTTTGCAATAGAATGCGAACGACGCCCACCCCGCCGGCGTGATTTGGGCGGGTCCGGAGATCGCGAATGGAGCGCCGCGGTTGCACAAGGAATCCACCGATGCCGAGTTGGTTGCCGCGACGCTTGCGGGGCGGCAGGCGGCGTTCGCGGAGTTGGTGCGGCGCTATCAGAGGCCGGTCTATACGGTGGTGGTGCGGATGGCGCGGGATCCGGAACTGGCCGAGGACATCTGCCAGGAGGCGTTTGTGCGCGCCTACCGGTTCCTGGATCGGTATGATTCGCGCTACCGTTTTTCGAGCTGGATTTTTCGCATCGCCCACAATGTGGCGGTCGATCATTTTCGGCGCAAGCGGGTGGCGACGGTGTCGCTCGATCTGCCGAACAGCGACGGGGCGGTGATGGCGGAGTTTCTGGCGGACGTGGATGCGCCGGCCCCGTCGGCGGCTGCCGAGACAGCCAATCTGGGGGGCGCCCTGGAGGCGGCGCTGGCGCGTCTGCGCCCGCACTACCGCGAGGTGGTTCTGCTGCGTTTTCAGCAGGATCTGAGCTATCCGGAGATTGTGGCAGTGACCGGGTTGCCGCTGGGGACCGTGAAGACCTATCTGCACCGGGCGCGGAAGGAGATGGCGACCTATCTGCGCAGTGCCGGATGGGGACGGGAGAAGGAGTGAAACTGCCGGAGATTTGGTCCCGTAGGAAGGGTGGAGAACAACCATGAGTCCCTGTCCACCCCATCCGGTTCACGAATGGCTGCGAGCCGAAGCGAGCGGCCGCCAGGCGGCGGCCGAGCACGCCTTTGGCGCGGCCCTGGGTGCGTTGCCCGAGGTCGAGCCACCGGCGGGTTTCGGCGCGGCCGTGATGACGCGCGTGGCGGCGCAGCAACCGAGCTGGGCGCGATCGATGCCGGTGCTGCCGCGGGTTTCCGAGCCGCTGCTGGGTCGCACCTGGGTGCGCTCGGCGCTGCTCCTGGTGCTGCTGTGGGCGGCGGCGCTGGCGCGCTTGCTGCCGGCGGCATCGTTGGTTGCCGGGCCGATCTGGCGGCCGGCGGTCGGTGTGCGTTTGCTGGCCGGGGTCTGGATCGGCGTGGCCAGCGCGCTGCGCGATGTGGCGGATGCCCTGGCGCTCGGCCAGGTGACGGCGGCGGCGCTGCGCAGCGCCGCGGGCACGGCGCCGATCATGCTCCTGGTGGCACTGACCCTGGCTTTGGGCGCGCTGGCCCTCATGGCTCTCCGGTTTTTGTTGGAGCCGCAGTCCATAGATGAGAAGAGTCGACCATGACCACTACGACCGTTGCGCTGTGTTGGCGCCAAGTGAGTT
>JALXCG010000078.1 GCA_026991065.1 Gemmatimonadota bacterium
ATCAACGGGAGCTTGCTGCGACCGGTGGCGGCAAACCCCAATCCCCGCGGATCGCGTTGCACGCAGCAGATCACCAGTTGCCCTTGGGCGAGCAGGCAGGGTGAACCGTTGTCGGCGCGTTCGAAACGAAATCCATAGGTTGCCACCCGGGGGCGAAGCCGGGTCACCTGCAGATGGATGCGCAGAAGGTCCTGAAACCGGGCCGGGGATCGATAGTCACACTCTGCATGGACGCGGGGCAACCCCCAATCGGCCTCGAAATGACCCCGCTCCAGCGGCAGACCGACCGCGCGGTAGAACTCGTGCTCAACCGCCTCCATGTAGCGGAAAAAGGTGGAGAAATGAACAATCCCCGCCATGTCGGTGTCGACAAACTCGACCCGGCGTTCAGTGCGATATTCGTGCGCCATGATGGTATTGAGACTCCGCGGAACGGAAATGGTCGAGCAGGAGAGGATTGAGCAGCTCCGAGCACTGCGCGGTCACCCCGTGGCCGGCGTTGTCGAAGCGCGCCAGCCGCGAGCCGGGGATGCGGCGGTGGAGACGATCACTCTCAATCGGAGGAATGAGAATGTCGCGCCCGGGGCGCACAATCAGCGTCGGCAGGCCGGCCAATTCGGCCAGCCGGCGTCGAGTCTGGTGGCTGAACACCACGCCGAGTTGCTGCATGAAGGTGGCGATCGGCGCCTGGATGTCGAGAATCGAAGCGGCCATGTCCAGCAGCGGACGATGCCGCGGATCCGCCACATAGTCGCTGGGGAAGAGCAGATCGCGGAGATAGCGCCAGCGTTTGTGCGGAGCGACCATCTGGCTGGTGTGCATCAGCCACAGGGCGCGCGGCGTTGGTGGGGCGCTGGTGGGGCCGCCGGCATGGGTCGCGATCAGAGTCAGACTGCGGGTGCGGTCGCGAAAGTCCAGCGCGAAGCGCTGCGCGATCATTCCGCCCATGGAGATACCCACCACATGGGCGCTTGACCACTCGAGGTGATCCAGCAGCCGCCGCGCGTCGCGCGCCATCTGGCTGATCCCGCAGAATCGCGGACCGAGTTCGCTGCGACCGATTCCGCGTTGATCGAACCAGGCGACCGGGTGCTCCTGTTCGAAATCGAGAACCTGCGCCAACCAGCCGATGCCGCCGACGCCCATTCCCATGATCAGGAGGACCGGTTCCGAACCGGTGCCGCCGGTGTCGAACCAGAGCCGGGTGTTGCTGCTCATGAAATAGGGCATCGCGAGAAACTCTCCACGGCCGCGCGCCGAGCGGTCGCTCCGGGGGCGACCCATCTTTTCCCAAGGCAAGGGCGAGCCATCAGGTCATTCCATTGTACTATAGCGCTCGGCGCTGCGATTCAGAACTCTTGCCCCGCCGCGGAACTCGTGCCCCTCCGGTTCTTCTGCTTATGATCTATCCCCCTTCCGTCTCGTCGCTGCTTTTCACGCTGCGCGCGCTGCTCCCGCTTTGCTTTGGCGCCACGCTGCTCATGCCGTCGCCTCCCGGCACGGAACCGGAGGGGCGTTTGCAGCCCTATTCCCCGCATCTTGCCGAAGGCGTTCGCGATCCTCTTTTTGCCTATGTGATCGCCATGGCCGAGGACGACGTGCGCGGTGAGATCACCGGCGCCCAGATGGACAGCTTGCTCGCGCTTGCCGACCATTCCACGCGCCTTCCCCATGAATTGGTGGCGTCCATCGCGCGTCAAGTCGCGGTGCCGGCGGCGGCTCCGGCGGATGGCGACGAAGCCGGCACCGTTGCCGATCCCCGTCCGTCGCGCCCCAGGGGGCACGCGCCCGCGGTTTTGCGACTGCGATTTCGTGCCGATGTCGATGTTCCGATCCCCTATTCCATCCTCGGTTATCACCCCGGTTCAGTGCGTGCCTCGCGCGATTTGATTTTTGATGAATGGAATCTGGGGCGGATGCGCCTGCCCGGCGCGCGGAGTAACCCCGCCGCGGCTCCCCGCTATCTGGAGGATGTTCGTCTGCTGGTGATTCGGCAGGGAACGCTCCAGGTCGATATCGACTGGTGGGTCGACAAGATCATGGGCAAGAAACTGGATGACACCATGCTGCTGGCGCTCGCCCTGGGCCGCTTCGAGGGCCACTACATCGGCATCGCCACAGGGCGCGCCGGCAATGGCGCGGGCCGCAGCGGAACCTTCGATTTTTCCAAGGATGCCATCGTTTTTCCTTCGCCGGCATATTTCAAGTATGCGGGCCGCACGCTGCGCGCCCGCGCGGAGCGGCTGTTGGCCCTGGTCACGCGTGAAGGAGCCGCCGCGGCGGCCGCGGCAAGCAGCGGGAAAAACGGCGCCTCGAACTCCGCGCTCCCCTTATCATCAGAGTGAGTGTGCCGAGCCCGGCGCCGTCACCCGGACTGTGAGCCGCAGCCATTGATCGCCCTGGGGTGTCTCTTGCGACGACCCCCTATCGACGGAGCGGGCCGAGCCTCCCATGATGAGAGGTTGACAATGAGACAGTCCCTGTGGGTTTCCCTTTTCTCCCTCGCGGCCCTGCCAGCCATTGCGACGCCGATGCAGAG
>JALXCG010000079.1 GCA_026991065.1 Gemmatimonadota bacterium
ACCGCACCCACTCTCCTGTTCCGAGAGGCTTCCGGAATGAGATCTCTTTACACGGTCCTGGGCACCATCGGTGCCTCCCTCGTCCTGGCGTCGGCAGCGTTCGGCTTCGGGAGTTTTTCGGTTGAACTGATTGATCACCCGGAAGAGGGGTACTATTTTCAACATCATCTGGCAGCCGGGGGCAGTGCTGACAACCGCATCATCGTTTCCAACCCAACCGAAGATGTGGCATCCATCATCCTCTACCCCGCCGACGCGATCTGTTCCGCCTCGGGCGGCCTCAACGGCACGCTGCGCGGGGTGAGCCCTACCAAAGAGGGCACCTGGGTAACTCCGAGCGTCTCCGCCTTCGATCTCAAGCCGGGCGAGAAACGGAAGGTGGATATTCATCTGAAAGTGGCACCCGATGCAACGCCCGGGGACCATTTCGCTTTCATCTTCGTCGAGCTTGCGGGCACCACCCAGACGGACCCCACCACGCAATCTCCCGCGGACACAACCTCGCTCGGAGTGATGGTTCATGTGAATCCGCGCTTCGGTGTGTTGGTGTGGAACACGGTGCCGGGCGAGCAGGTGCTCGATGTGCGCCTGGATTCATTGCGCAAGCGCGTGGACAAGGGAGCGCTGCTGCTTGATCTGGATGTTCAAAACAGTGGCAATCTTTTCGTCAAGCCCAACCTGAGTTGGACGCTGCGGGGACCACGGGGAAACGTTGTAGCCAGCCAACCGGAACAGGAACGCAACATTCTTCTTCCGGGTGCAAAATATACGCTTTCGTTTCCCGTGCGCACCGATCGCCCGCTGATTCGCGGTGACTATACATTCGAAGCGAACCTGCGCTATTTCCGCACGGGTGTCGACGAAATCAAGAAGACAGAATCACTCAAGGTCCGTCTTCCCTGACAACATCGCGCTGTACGGGCAGGTCCGCGACGAAGGTCCCGGTAAATCCGGCGCCAGCAAAGCGCCGATGATCAGGTATGGCCCACTACTCCATCTCCAGCGCTGTTGCTCATACCGGATTGCTCCTCACTCTGCTCCTGCCGGCTTCCCGCGCGGATGCCGCCGAGGTGGCGGCGCACGCGCGCGCCACTCTCCGCCTCCGGGGCGGCCCAGTCATTATCAGCGGGCGCCACATCGCCCCCGGCCGCTCTCCGGCGGATTCCCCACCACCCGGAAGTTGGCTGCCACCGGACCGCATCGAGGTCAAAGCAAGCGGCGGCGACAACGGCGTGAGCAGGTGGAACCTCTCGCTCTCGGCGCTCGTGTCCGGCCCGCGGCCTCCCAAAGAGAACGGCTGCTTTCTCGCCACCGACCTCTTCCCGCGCGGGGGCACCGGCGTGGCAGTGGCCTACAGCACGGTCGCCGGGAAGGCGCCACGGGGAACCCGATGGATCACGACCTCGGAAACGGCTGCGGCGGACGCGCTCGATCGGGAATCGCCGGCGCGGCTCGTTGCCACGATCGTCCCTCAACTCTGACGGCAAAGCCGAAGCCGACCGGAGTTCTCTCCTATTGAGCGAAGTAGTGGCTCCACTGGGACCAGCGGATATTCCACGGGCCGCCATAGGCACCCATGTCACTGCGAGCGCCGTCGACGTGGAATGGGGGCCACCAAGGATGAACGTCGTAGATCCCATCCTCCCAGTCGGGATCGCCACTGTCGATGCAGGGTGAAGAGGCGGATGGCACCCACTCGTAGCCGGCGTAGCTGGTAAGCAATGGGTCGGCGTCGATCACCTCGACCCCCTCCTCCCAGCCGCCGCCGATGTCGCTGTAAGTGACATCAACAAGGCTGCTGAGTCGCTGCGTTAGATTGCGCGGCTCGTTGCCCCAAACCACACTGCTGGCGATCCGCGGGTGGGAAGAGTCGCGCCCGGCGAGACCTCCGGCGCGCCCAACATCCCAAGCGACATTCCCCATGATGGTGCAATAGGCAACCACGGGAGCAGCGCCGTAGCAGAGGATGGCTCCGCCATCATATTGGGCGCTGTTGTCCCGCAAGATTGAGTTCAGGAGGATGGCCCGGCTTTCAAAGGCATAAACCGCTCCGCCCTCGTGTGCATCATTGGCGACCAGCTTCAGATGGGTGAGAAGGGATTTCGACTCCGCCCCGAGGTAGATCCCCCCGCCCTGGGCGGTGGCTGAGTTTTCATGAATCCAGCAGTGGGTAATCACCGATTCATCCGCGAATTCAATGCGGATGGCGCCGCCGGTATTGATCACCTGGTTGGCGTTAAATTCACATCCCACGACGCTGGCGGTCGCCCCGCCTAGCCACAGCGCCCCCCCAACTTGCGCGCTGTTGCCGATGAAACGACCAGCCTCGAAGCGCGTGGCGCTGCGGTTGATGTAGGCGCCGCCCCCATCCGCGGCCGAATCATTGCCGACAAAAAGCGCCCCATGCACCAGCGGTGCTGCATCGGAGGTACAATAGAGCCCACCGCCGGCGTAGTCCGCATGGCAGGATTGGATCACGCAGTCCACAATCTCCCCGCCGCCACCATTCATGCCGATGCCGCCACCGTAGAGTAAACTGCTACAGTTCTCGACGCGGCAGTTCTCGATTCGCGGAGCGCTCGACCAGGAGCCGATCCCCCCTCCGACAACCGTCGAGTGACAGTCACGGACGACGCAGTTGCGCAACAGGGGCGCCGCGCCATCGCGACAGGTGATTCCCCCACCACTCACAGGGTCAGCGCTGAGCCCACCGGCTCCTCCTCGCAGAGTGACTCCGTCAAGAATGGTATTCTGTCCCTCACCGGTGCGAAAGTAAAACACGGTACCGGCGTCCTGCCCATCGATGACGGTGCCCGCCACGACCAGCGAGTCGGCCGGATCGATGCTGCGCACGACAAGCGCCTTGCCGGCGCAATCCAGAGCAAACTCGAAATAGGTTCCCGGCAGAATCTCCACTGTGTCGCCGGCGGCGGCAACATCCAGCCCCGCTTGAATGGATGCAACATCCGTTGGCACAGTAATCAGATCAGCGCCGGCCGCCATGCTGATTCCCCCCAGGGCCCCAGCAACAATCAATCTCGTGGCATGCATGGTATTCTCCAACACGATGGGTTTGTCTGTCCGATTCTAACCCGATCCGGACGGATCCGCGTACACCGATAATCATCAACGCCGGCACGTCACGAGTGCTAGTCTCGGCGATGGTATCGGGGCGAGTCCGCGGTGCATGCGGCGGCCTCTCCCCGGGTGTCGGGTGGTCGCCCGGAGAACGCTTGGCATGGAGCTTCGGACCCCGCCGGCCGACCGCTTTTCAGATTCCACCGGAGATACGAAATGGCAAACCAGATGGAGCTAAAGGATGCCCTGGTCGAGTTGATCCGCCGGGCCTCTACTCACTTGCCGCCAGACCAGATGGCGGCCCTGCGTCGAGCCGCGGATTCCGAACCGAAGGAGAGCATGGCGCAGCAAACCTTCGAAATGATGATCGCCAACGCCGAAGCGGCGGCGACCTCCTCTACTCCCACCTGCCAGGACACGGGCACGCTGCTCTTCTATGTGGACTATGGCCCCGAATTCCGGCAGCGGGAGCTGCGAGAGGCGATTGAGGCCGCCGCCCGCGAGGCCACTCGACGCTCCTATCTGCGGCCAAACGCCGTCGATTCCCGCTCCGGCAAGAACTCGGGAGACAACACCGGCATCGGCGCACCCTACATTCATTTCGAAGAAGAAGAGAAACCCGGACTGCGGGTCCGGCTGATGCTCAAGGGGGGGGGCTCAGAGAATGTCGGCCGGCAGTACACCGTTCCCGATTCCGAGATCGGTGCCGGACGCGATCTCGATGGCGTGCGCAAGTGCATCATCGACGCGGTATTCAAGGCCCAGGGCTACGGCTGCGCGCCTGGCATCATCGGAGTCGGAATCGGCGGTGATCGCATGTCCTCTTTCCTGGCCTCCAAGGAGTCGCTGTTCCGCAAGGTGGACGACACCAACCCCGATCCGGAGTTGGCCAAACTGGAAGAGCAACTCACTGCCGAATGCAACACGCTGGGAATCGGCCCGATGGGCTTTGGTGGGTCTACCTCCGTCCTGGGCGTGAAGCTCAACTTCCGGCATCGCGTACCGGCCAGCTTCTTCGTGTCGATCAGTTATATGTGCTGGGCCAATCGCAAGGCCACACTGCTTTATCGCAACGGCACCGCCGAATTCGAGCAATAGAGCCAAAGGAAACCCATCATGGCAAAAAAGATCCACCTCCCGGCAGGCGAAGATGCCATCCGCTCACTGCATTGCGGAGACATTGTGGAGATCAGCGGGGTCATGGTCACCGGCCGCGACAATGTCCACAAATACCTCATTGAGAATGATGACGAGATGGCCCACCGGCTTCTCAAGGATACCTTCATCTACCACTGTGGCCCAGTGGTGAAGCAGAACGACAAGGGCGAGTGGTCCTTCGTCGCCGCCGGCCCGACCACCTCGATCCGGGAGGAGCCCTATCAGGGGAAGGTTTTCGAGCGCTACGGCTTGCGCGCCGCAATCGGCAAGGGCGGCATGGGCCCCAAGACGCTGGCGGCGTGCGAGCAGTTGGGCGCGGTCTACCTGCACGCCATCGGCGGCCTGGCCGTTCTCCTGGCGCGGTCGGTCAAGCGGGTGCTCGATGTTCACTGGCTGGAGGAGTTCGGTACTCCCGAAGCGATGTGGGTGATCGAAGTCGAGGACTTCCCGGCAATCGTGACCATGGATTCCCACGGCAAGAGCCTGCACGCGGAAATCCTGGAAAAGTCACGTGCCCAGTATGAGATGCTCCTGAAGAAGTAGGCCGCGCGACGCATCGGCCTCCGCCTCAATCATCGATGAGCTGGAACCAGAGCGGATTGCCGTAACAACGATACGGGTAGGTGGTCCCCGGTTCCTGGAAGAGGGCCGCGGCCGGGTCGGTTTCCGCCCGCACCATGAGGGCGTACCAGCCGGCCGCGAGCCCCGGCAGCGTGGAGTGAATCTGGATCGTGCGTGTCCCCTGGTCCGCCGGCTGGTTGACCACCAGCGGGGTCCGCACCTGGTCCGGACCGATCAGATCGACGCTGACCTGGCGCAGTGGCCCAAACTCCGCGCTGGTCGCCCACTCGATCTCCAGCGCCACCTCCGGCAGCAGCGAGCGGCGCACCCGCAGGTCCGCGCCGCTGCCAAAGCGGGCGTCTCCGCGGCTCACCCAGAGCGCCGCCATGGGGCCGGTGGTGATCAGGCTGCGGCCCTCGCGCAAGGCGTCCAGAACCGCGGCTTCGGTCACGTTCCCCGCGGGCAGGTAGACTGCGGTGCGCGCCTTGCCCAGCACATGCACCAGATCGCGGTACTTCTGGCCGAACTCCAGGTTGTAGTTGGAGCCGCGATTGGTGTGTGAGCAGAAATCGCCATGCGCGTCGGTCCCCGCGTAGATGAATAGTTTCCGGGAGGGATCGAACGCCGGCAGATCTCCCTGGAGGATCTGAATGTATTTCGCCACGCCGCCGAGCCAGGCTTCATCGCTGCGCCCCAGGCCGTTGCTCATCGTCGGAGCACCGTTCAGGACCTGGAACCCGACCATCCGCGGATGGTGGTAGGAGGAGGAGACCGCTGCCTCATAGGGATACTCCCCAGCGACCTCGTGCCAGGGATTGCGCATCATCAGATCGGTCCAGGAGAAAGAGTTGGGATCAAACTCCTGGTAGGGATGGGCGAGAGCCAAAATGCCGTTTGCGGTGGAACCTTCCAGAAAATCCAGCAGTTCCCACAAGGCATAGGTGTCGCCGTATTTGCGCGAGGCGTTGTAGACGCTCTGATTGTTGGCGCTGATCATGCCGGATGCGCCACTCTCGGCGGTGCCGAAGGGCCACACGCTCATCCCATCTTGCCCCTCGCCCTTGATGGCGCGCGGCAGATCGCCGATTCCCCAGGCCACCGTGTGGAAGAAGAAATCGGTCGGCAGAGAGGGAAAATCCTCCCTCAGAGCGGCGGCATTGACTTCCGCACCGGGAATGAAAAGAAACCCCTCGTCGCTGTTGACCTGGTTGACGTCGGCCAGAAAGTTGGCCCACTTCGCTTCCACGCTGCGCTCCATCGGTCGCGCAAAGGGGGGATTGGGTTGCCCATCCTTGAAGTTCTCGGCATCCTCGTCGGAATCATAATCATTGGAGTGGTCGGTGACGGTGATCCAGGAGATGCCGCAAGCCTTCGCGGCTCGCGCGGTGGGCGCCAATGGGCTGCCGATTTCGGCCGAATTATCGGTGTAGACGGTGTGGCAGTGAGTGTCGCCATAGAACCAGTGGTCGGGATCCAGGTTCGGCAACGCGCTGGATGAGCGAAAAACGCGACCGTACCAATAGTCTCCATCCCAGAAAAGCCCCGCATCGTCCAGGGGATCGCCGAAATCCGGGTCGTAGACGTGCCCCCAGGCCGAATTCATCTGTTGAATGTCCGGCCCACGATCGTCGGCCAACCAAAGGTCCAGATTCACCCGCACCAAATTGTAGTCATCGACCCGATCGAAATACTCCACCGGGATGTCATAGAGACCGTACCAGAAGCGGGTGTCCGGATGGCGGAAGCCGTTTTCCAGACGTGGTAGATGAACGCCATTCACCCATGCTTCGATCGAGTTCAGGCGATCGCGAACCGGCCACCACCCGGGATCGTTGGGACGCTCGGCGATCATCATCACCAGCAGTGGCACCTGGGTCACGGTTGGGTCGATGCGAAACGGAGTATCGACAACATAGAGCGGTTCGGTGGTCCACATCACCGACTCGATGGTTCCCGCCCCCGCTTCGCCCTCTTCGCTGGAGCAGATTGCGACGCGCAACTGCACCACGTTGTTGCGCAGGTTACCCTCCGCCTCGAGGTCGGCGGACGCGGCTCGCACCAGGCCGACCAGATGCAGGCTCGCGTCCGGCCCGGAAGAGGGCAGCGCAACCACGCCGTCCCAGCGCGCCCCCGGCGCCAGGACCGGCAGTGGCACTTCAGCCACCTTCTCTTCGTCGACAAAGAGCGAGAAACTCGCGCCCGCGGCCGGTCGATCGCCGGAATTGGCCACCACTACGCGCAGTTGCGGCGGGGCGGTGGAATCAAACTGGTTGCTCATCGGCGCAAGGGATTCGAGCACCAGATCAACCGGTGAAGAGGAAACCGCCGTCGCCGACACACTGCCGGCGCAAACCGTCATGGCCGCCAGCACGCTGCTCAATCTGGCTGCCCGACACCTTCTGTGTCGCCGCCCGCTTCCCTGCAAAATATTGGCTTTCATCATTCAGTCCATCCGTTGCGAGCCCGTGCGCAAGCGGCTCCGCCCCATTCTCCTGCCGGCTGCAATGCGCCACGCACCCGCAGCACAATGCCCCGCGAAGAGATGAGTTTCAGAATCCGGCGCCGAGATTCGGTTCTGTTGTGATCATTGTACCCAGAAGATAAAGTCGTTTCGGCACGACCGCAACCGCGGGCTCTCCGCATCGACTCGACCCGAGCGACGCCTCACCGCCAGTCTGACTTCGCCCGCTCCCCCCCCCTTCCCGTGGGGCCGCCACCGGCACAGAGCAGCCTGCGCCAAATGCCCCAGCGACGAGCCTCGCCGGACATCATCGTCCGGTACTCCCTATTTTTGTACCGTATCGACCATATGTCACCAACTCCCGGCAACACTGTTTGATATCTCTGATTCCCGTTTGCGATCCCAACCTCGCCGCACGGGAAGCGCCTGGCCTGACGATATCGCCACACTTTTCCGGGACAGCTCCTCATGGTCGCCATATACAAACGCTATCTCTTTGCTCACTCGCATCTTACACAACTCCCCAAAGGCCCCCCGATGGCAGTTTCCGGAAAAAGCCCAACTTCGGCGCCAAAGTCTGTTGCCATTGATTGACGGTAACGACATCTCCTTATAGGGTGGATCACCAGAGCCGGGGGGGACGAGACTCCGGCGCGATGGGTTTTCATTTATGTCATGCTTGTCATGATGCGGAGGAGCAAAGATGCTGTTTCATAGACTCTTTGCAGCGGCATTTGTCGCGTCCATTCCTTTTTGGGCAACACCGGCTGCAGAAGCGGCGACAGGCGTTGAGCGTTTCGATCTGACCGCCAGAACCGCTCAGGACGGCGGCCTCAATATTCGCTGGTACCCGTCCGATCGACTGGAAGACGCGGTTGATCACTATGTTCTTCGCTGGACAACCGGAGAAGAAACGCAGGAGATCGATTTCACCCGTACACAGATCGAGTACCACGTCTCCGCCACCGCTCTCCAGGCCGTGACCCTGAGCGACGATGCCGCCACATTCCATGTGGACGCCGTCGGCGCCGGCGGCACTCTGCTCGGCTCCACGCCGGAGGAGCGTTACAGCCCCAACGAATCACGTGGCCTGCAGTTGGCCCTGTCTCAACCGGTCAACCAAACGCTGGAAGTGACACTGCGGGATTTCGAGGCCACCCAGTTCCCCACCCTCTTTGCCGCCATCCAGGTGGACTCCGCCGGTCAGGAGCCCGCGGTGGAATTGCCCGAGTCCGCGTTTGAGGTCTACGAGAACAACATTCTGCAGACCAACGGATTCCAAGTACTTAAGG
>JALXCG010000080.1 GCA_026991065.1 Gemmatimonadota bacterium
GCGTATTCCCGCTGTTCGTCGGTGAGTTCGGTGTCCAGCAGCAGTCCGGTCATGCCGATGACGCCGTTCATCGGGGTGCGGATTTCGTGACTCATGTTGGCCAGGAAGTTGCTCTTTGCCGCGTTGGCGACGGCCGCTTCCATGGCCATCTGGTTGGCCCGCTGGATGGCCTGGGCAAGCTGTTCGTTGACCTCCTCCGCCTCCATGCGGGCGCGTTCGGCGTCCTCCATCATCGAGAGGGCGATGCGCGCCGCGCGTTCGGCCGAGAGTGAGAACTTGAGCGGTGGATTCGCACCGTGCGGCAGGCCGGCGAGTGCGCTGGTGATGCGATCCAGCTTCTCCGCGGCTTGATTGGTAGCGGTCTCCTCACCGCTGCCGGTTTCGCTGGTCGTGGTGTATTTGGGCGGCCGGTGGAGCAGCGCCCGCAGTTGGTTGACCTCGGCCTTGAGGTCCAGCATCCGGGCCTCGCGGGCCAGCACGCTTTGCTGGTGCGCAGTCAATTCCGCGAGGAAGGCCTGAAAGCGTTCCGCGGAGCTGCGGGTCTTGCTCAGGTCGCTCCAGACCAGCAGGGCGGCGGGCTCATCGCCGGGGGCCGGTTGGTAGGGATAGACACGCATCCAGATGTTGGAGCCATCCGGCCATGTGCACTCGAAGCTCTCCTCTGTGCCGGCGTCGATGGCGGCGGCGATCGCTTGCCGGTAGCGGGCGTGCTCAGTGACCGGGATCTGATCGAAGAGATTGCTGGCGATCGCAAGCTGCTGTGCTCGGGCGTGCCGGTTGGTCTGGAGAATGGTCCCGTCGCGGCTCACCGTCATCATGATGTCGGGAGAGGCGTCGTGGAGCGCGGATGGCTGACTGTCGGTAATTTCGGGGGGCATGCAAGACAACCCGGCTTTGATTCTGGTTGGGGCGGGTGGATATTGGCGCATATCGGGAGGTTCGGCGAATTGCTTAGCGCGATGGTTGGGTGAATCTGCGGGGGCAGGGGCGGTGATTGCCCGGCGTGAGTCGCCGCTGGTGAGCAGGGGGCGACGTTTGTTTCAAGCAGATCTGATGTTGGACCGATCAGATGAAGAGTCCGGTTTTGCCTGTCGCCCCGCCAGCTTCTGTTTTGGGACAATGCGATGATCTATTTCGAAGACCAGGAGATCCTCGAGGAATTGGTGAATGACTCGGAGGAGCATCTCGCCTCGATTGAGCCCGATCTTCTCGAGTTGGAGGAGAAGCAGGCCGCAGCGAGTTCCGAGCTGATCAATCGGATTTTCCGCGCGGTTCACAGCATTAAGGGGGGGTTTGGCTATTTCGGCGTGGAGAGCATTCAGTCGTTGGCTCACGCGATGGAGAATGTTCTTTCGCTGGTCCGCGATGGTGCCGCGGTTCCCACGCCGGTAATGGTTGACGCGCTTCTGAAGGGGGTGGACCGGCTGCGCGAGATGTTGGCTGATGTGCAGGCGGCGGATGAGGTGGATGCCTCTGCGGTCATTGCCGCTCTGGAACCGTTCTTGTCGCCTCGGACAGAAGCGGCGGCGACCGAGACTGACACGGGTGATGACGCGGACGATGACGATGACGAAGAGTTGCGTGGCGACGAGACCATGGAGGAACTGCTGGCAGCCGCGCAAGCGACCGAGGTTCTGGCGCGGGAGGCGGAGGAGTCTTCAGTAGACGACGCTGATGCCGAGTCGATGGATGAGTTGTCGGCGGCGGTACCGGACGCGGCGTCGGACGTGGCGTCGGACGCGCCCCCTGCCACATCACCGGCTGCGCCGCCGGCCGCGTCGCCGGCCGCGTCGCCGGCCGCGCCGGAGAAAGGCGCGGAGAATCATCCCGGCGCGCGCGTGCAGGGAGCGGAATCGCTGCGGGTCAAGGTTGATCTGTTGAACCGGCTGATGAATCAGGCGGGAGAGCTGGTGTTGGCCCGCAATCAGATCGTGCAACTTCTGGGAAAGAAGCTGAACGAGACGCTGGTGGGGGATGTCCTGATCAAGAACGCGCACTCCGCGGTCGAGAGGACGCGACGGCGACTGCAGCGGATCATACGCGAGGGTGGCGTGGCAACGGGTCTGGGAGAGGGCGGACGCAGCGGGGCCGAGGGCGTTTTGAATATGGTGGCGCGGGAATGTGATCATCTGGAAGCACAGATCGCCCAGTCATTCGCGACCAGCTTGAGCGAGATACCAGGCCTCAACAGCGCCATGGTCAACGTGGATTCGGTCACCAGTGATCTGCAGGAAAACATCATGCGGACCCGGATGCAGCCGCTCAGTGCTGTGTTCGGCAGGTTCCCGCGGGTGATTCGCGAGTTGTGCCGGCAGACCGGAAAGGAGATCCGGTTGCACATCTCCGGCGAGGAGGTGGAACTCGACAAGAGCATCATCGAGGCGCTTTCCGACCCGCTCAATCATCTGCTGCGCAACTCCGCAGACCACGGTATTGAATCTCCCGAGCGGCGTGAAGAGGTTGGCAAATCGCGCTCCGGCGAGATTCAGATCGATGCCTACCACGAGGGCGGAAATGTAAACATCGCGATCAGCGATGACGGCGCCGGGATCGATCTCGCGAAGGTCAAGGCGAAGGCTCTGGAGCGGGGGCTGATCGACGCCGAGACCGCAGCATCGATGGATGATCGCGATGTTGTCAACCTGATCTTTGCCCCCGGATTCTCCACGGCGGATCGCGTGACCGATGTTTCCGGACGCGGTGTTGGGATGGACGTGGTGCGCTCCAACATCGAAGCCCTGGGCGGGGTGATCGAGGTGGAGACCCGGTCCGGAAGCGGCAGCACATTTACGCTGAAGCTGCCTTTGACCTTGGCCATCATCCCCTCGCTTCTGGTGGCCGTGGCCGGGCGTCGATTCGCAGTCCCGCAAGTCAGCCTGGAGGAGTTGGTGCGAGTGCGCGACGGTGATCCTTCACGGCGCCTGGAGAGAATCAAGGGGGCGGATGTTCTACGCCTCCGGGATCGACTCCTGCCGGTGGTGCGTCTGGCGGATCTGCTGGGGCTCCGGGAGGCATCGAGCAGCAGCGAGAACAAAGGGCGCGATGGCGGCGAGGTGCTGCAGGTCCTGGTTCTTAAGATCGGGGCGCAGCGCTATGGACTGGTGGTGGATGCGGTCCATGACAGCGAAGAGATCGTGGTCAAGCCGCTCCCTGCTTTCCTCAAAGAGGCCGCATGCTACTCGGGGGCGACGATTCTGGGGGATGGGCATGTCGCGATGATTCTGGACGCTCAGGGGATCGCGACTTTCGCCGCCCTGGACTTCTCCGGGATCGAAGCGGAGAAGGAGCGGGTGGCGGCGGGAGCGTCGAAGCTGGAGAGTTCAGAGAGTCAGACGATTCTTCTATTCCGCAACCACCCGGAGGATCTGCTGGCGATCCACCTGGCGCTGGTGTCGCGGATTGAGCGTGTGACTCGCGAGCAGTTGCAGACCATTGGCGGCAAGGACTACCTGCGCTACCCGGACCGTACCCTGCGCTTGGTGCACCTGCATGAGGTTTTGCCGTTGCGCGCGCCGGAGACCGAGTCGGACGAGCTTTTTGTGATCATCCCCAAGTTGGTCAGACATCCGCTCGGGATTGTTGCCACGGCTTGCGAGAATGTTCTGGATGTGCAGGTTGAGGTCGACCGTGACAACATCCGGGGGCCCGGGATCCTGGGATCCGCCGTGATCGATGACGCGGTTGCGCTCTTTATAGATATCTACGGTCTGTTCGAAGTCGCGGAGCCAGAGCTTTTCCACGATGATGATGAACAGAAGAACTCGGTTGAAGGCGCGCGGGTATTGATCGCTGAAGATACACCGTTTTTTCAGGCGGTCGAGCGCAGCTACTTAACGAGTCTCGGAGCAACCGTGCGCGTGGCCGCTGATGGGGCCGAGGCGTGGGCGATGTTGAACGAGCCGGACGCCCTGTATGATCTGTTGCTGACCGACATCGAAATGCCGAGGATGGACGGACTGGAGCTGATCCGGCGGGTGCGGGCGTCGACCCGCTATGGTGAACTACCAATTGTCGCTTTGACGGCGCTATCGAACGACACCATACGCGAGAAGTGCTTGAATGCCGGAGTGACGGGCTTCGAAACCAAGCTGGACAAGGAGCGCCTCGGAAGGGTCTTGAACGAGATTTTGCAGAGGAGGCGGGTGCATGCCTGAACGCCAATTTGCGACATTTCCTGTGGATGATCAGGTCTACGGAATTGATGTGTTGCTAGTACGTGAGATCATTCGTCACGTCGAGTTCACGCCGGTCGAGCACGCACCGAATGGTGTGCTGGGACTGCTCAACCTGAGAGGACAGATCATCACGGTTCTGGACTTGGGGGCCGTGCTCGATGTGCCGCCGCGCCAAGTGTCGCCTGAATCGCATTGCATCATCCTGAAGACAAAGGAAGAGCTGCTGCGCTCGGCGGTGCGCGACGCGGTGGATGACGAGACACCCGCGGAGATAGTGGGGATTATGGTCGATCGCATCGCTGATGTGGTGGCGATCGACGCCAGTTGCATTGAGCCTCCGCCGGCGAATGCGCGCGGAGTGGATGGAGCGATGCTCGAAGGAATTGCGAAAAAGGATGATCGCCTGATCTTGATCCTGAAGATGCGGGAAGCTCTGGCAAAGTGGCGTGCGTCGGAAACCACTGCTTACGGCGCATTGATCGAAAGGTAAAGGGTAAGAGAATGAAGACCATCGCTGCCAAACTGAATCTGGTTCTGGTGCTTGTGTCCCTGTGCGTCGCCGGGATCGGCGTAACCATTGTATCTGCTGTGAAAGCGCAGTCGATGGATGGCGCCATCATCAACCTCGCCGGACGCCAACGGATGTTGACGCAGAAGATGAGCAAGGAGGCGCTGGCGTTGGTCTTTGACGGTGCTACCCCGGAGCGCCGGGCAAACCTGGAGAAGACCTGCGGGCTATTCGACCGGACGCTGCGGGCCCTGACCAAGGGGGGTACCACTGAAGGCCCAGCCGGTGAACCGGTGCAGGTGCCGGCGATGAAATCGGCCGCGGTGCAACTGCAGTTGACCAAGGCGCGCGAGTCCTGGGATCGCTTCGCGTCCGTGATTCACCAGATGGAGGCTGCTGCCGAGGAGGAGAATCCGGACGTTCACGATCTCACGGCTGAGGTTGAGGCAGGGTCGCTGAATCTGCTGCGTGAGGCGAATGCCGTGGTGAATCTGCTGGAGCAGGAGTCGCGGGCCTCGACCGATCGCCTGATCCGGATTCAGCTGATCGGGCTTGGCGTGATGTTGTTTTTCTGTGTCATCGCCTGGTTTGCGATTCGGCGGGTGCTGGTCGGACCGCTGGCGGAGAGCAGCGGGGTGATTCGGGAATTGGCGCAAGGTGACCTGACCAAGAGCATCGAGGTGACGACTGAAGATGAGATCGGCGAGCTGGCGAGCAATGTGAATGCGATGGCATCGAGTCTGCGCAATGTCATCATGGGGCTGCGCCGCGACAGCGAGACCATCGGCAAGAGCGCCACCAGCATGGACCAGGAAAGCGATCACCTGGCCGAGGACACGCACGTGATGGTTGAGGTAGCGACAACCGTCTCCGCGGCATCGGAGGAGTTGTCTGCCAGTATGAGCGGTATATCGGACTCTGCCAGCGGCGTATTCAGCATGTTGACCTCGGTGTCGACCGCCATTGAAGAGATGAATACAGCGATTGCCGAGATTGCGAAAAGCAGCCAGCGGGGAGCGCGGGTAGCGGCCCAGGCTGACCAACAAGCCAAGCGGACCGCGGAGATCATGGAGGAGTTGCGCGCAGCTTCAGGCGAGATCGGAAAGGTGCTCGGTGTGATTTCGGACATTGCCGACCAGACCAATCTGCTGGCTTTGAACGCGACCATCGAAGCCGCCAGCGCCGGCGAGGCCGGCAAGGGGTTCGCGGTTGTTGCCAACGAAGTCAAGGAGCTTGCGCGGCAAACGGCGCAGGCGACGGAGGAGATTGGTGGACAGATCGAGGGGATGCGCAAGAGTTCGGAGATGGCGGCGGAGGCGATCGGCAGCATCTCCAGCGTGATCTCCGAAGTGAATGAGGTTTCGCAGACCATCGCCAGCGCGGTCGAGGAACAGTCGGCCACCATGGCTGAGATCTCTACGGCCGGGGGCGCGGCGAGCCGTGCGGCAGAAGAGATTTCGCATCAGGTGATGGAGGGTGCACAGGGCACGCTCGAAATCTCGTCCAACATTCAGAAGGTAAATCAAGCGGCCCAACAGACCGACCACGCGGTGCAGCAGGCAAGGGAGAATGTGCGTCAATTGGTGGCTCTGGCGTCGGGCATGGATGAGACCGTCAAGCAGTTCAAGGTTGGTTGAAGTGCTGGACACAGGAGCAGCGGGGGGGATGAGATGAGGAGGCGATGGATCTAGAGGCCCTGGTGGTTGATGATAGTGCGACCTATCGGACAATCCTGACCGAGGTCCTGCGCAATGTGGCCGGCATCGGCGACGTTCGCAAGGCACGCGATGGCACGGAGGCGTTGCGGTTGGTGGACGAATCGGTTCCGGGCATTGTCTTCCTGGATATTGTCATGCCGGGAATGGATGGGCTGGAGGTCTTGGCCAAGTTGAAGGCCGGTCACCCGGATCTGCCTGTGGTGATGGTGAGCGGCGCTTCCCGCAGCAATGCGCGGGTGACAGTGAAGTCGCTGGAGGCGGGAGCGCTTGCATTTGTTGCCAAACCGACGGGCGGAGGCGCGGCGGTGCGGGAGTTGGTGCGCCAGATCAGCGCAGTTGTCGCCGGAATCGGTGATGCCGGACGGCCGGGGGACCGGGAGCTTTCGAAGGGAAAGACTCGGGGCGGCGGCAAGAGGCGTGCGACGGTTCCGGCGGCGGGGTTTTCGTTGGTCACGATCGGTGTTTCGACCGGGGGACCGCGCGCGTTGGCGCAGGTGGTACCTCGCTTGCCGCGGGCTTTTCCGCTTCCGGTTCTGGTCGTGCAACACATGCCGGAGGGATTTACGGCGGCATTTGCGGAGAGCCTGGATGCCTCCTCCGCGCTCAGTGTAAGGGAAGCGCAGCAGGGGGATCTGTTGGAACCGGGGAGAGTCTACCTGGCGCCGGGCGGACGACACACGATCATTCGGAAGAGTGGGCGGGGATTCTCGGTAATGCTTGACGATGGACCCCCGGTGAACGGTGTGAAGCCGGCGTTTGATGTATTGCTTCGTTCGCTCGCGAAATGTGGAGGGCCGCGTGTTCCGCTGGCGGTCGTGATGACCGGCATGGGGGGGGACGGTCGGGATGGAATCAGAACGCTGCGCTCCGGCGGGTGTGTCTGTCTGACTCAATCAGCAGCGACTTGTACAGTTTATGGGATGCCGCGCGCAGTCGACGAGGCGGGACTCAGCGATGAGTCGGTGCCTCTGGATGAGATCGCTTCGCGGATTGAGCAACTGGTTATGAAAGGCGGTAGGGAATGAGAGTGTTGTGTGTGGATGATGATTCCAGCAGCAGGATGATGCTCCGTGGATTGCTCGTGCGGATGTGTGAGGAGTGTGATGTGTTGCTGGCGCCGTCGGCCGAGGCGGCGGTGGCGGTTCTGGAGCGACAGCCGGTGGATCTGGTGGTCACTGACCTGGTGATGCCGGGGATGAGCGGGATCGACTTGCTTGAGTGGATAAAGGAGCGACGGGTGGAGACGGAAGTGATCGTTGTGACCGCGCACTCGTCGATTGAGACGGCGGTCGACGCGATGCGGAAGGGCGCGCGCGATTATCTTCCCAAGCCGATCAACCCGGGTCTTCTGGAGGAGAAGTTGGAGACCTGGCGTGAGTTGATTGACGCGCGCCGTGAGGCCGATGATTTTCACCATGCTCTCAGTGCAATTGGTGACGATGTGCATCGCACTGCGTTGGAGCGGGAACAGACGATTTCAGAGATGAGTGCGATTCTTGAGCAACTCAGCGAAATCGTTCGTGTGCCCGATCTGGAGCCGGAAGCCGTGGTTGAGTCGATTGGCGCGCTTCTGGGACGCTGGAAGGAAGCAAAGGCCCAATGAAAAACGGCGGTGCAATCACTCCGCGCGCCTTTCAACTTCTGCGTGACTATGTTGAGCGCGAGTGCGGGATCTCTCTGGATGCGACCAAGCACTATTTGGTGGAATCCCGTTTGCGAGACCTGCTGCGGGAGGAGGGATGCGACAGTTATGAGGAACTCCACACCGCCGCTCAAGCGGATCCCACCGGGCGCCTGCGGGATCGCATTGTTGATGCCCTGACTACCAATGAGACGCTTTGGTTTCGCGATGAGTCTCCGTTTGCGGTTTTTCAGGAACTCCTTTTGCCTCGCTATGCGGAAGAGATCCGGGCCGGCCGGCGGCAGCGGATCCGGGTATGGTCCGCCGCGGCCTCCACGGGCCAGGAAGCATACTCCATCGCTATTAAGTACCATGAGTACATGCGCACGCAGACCCTGCTCAAACCGCAGCACCTGAGCATTCTCGGCACCGATATATCACCGAGTGCGATTGCGGCGGCCAAGGCGGCC
>JALXCG010000081.1:0-24843 GCA_026991065.1 Gemmatimonadota bacterium
CTTCCGGTCCCGAGTTGCCGCCCCCTCCTCCTCTGCCGGCGGCAGCGAACCATTCACTTCTGCGGATGATGAGTGGGGCGGCAACTCGGGACCGGAAGAAGACCTTCCGTTCTGAGTCATTGGCCTGCACACCAGCGAGTTGCGTTGTCGCATCTCCTCAGTGAGCAGTTGTCACGGTCGGCCAGGGGCGCCGATCCGCAAGCGGTCGGCCGCGACAATCTTCCCGGATGCCCCAACCATCCACTGCATAGGATGGTGACCGGGCGGAGATTCCAGTTCCAGCCAAGGCTGTGTTGTGCGGAACTCCAGGGGGGATCTCTTCTCTTCCAGCCGCAGTGTGTCGACGGCTGTACTCCCGCCGCCAACTTGGACCATCCCATTCTGCACCCAGATGATCCCGGTGAGGGCGAGCGTGTCCGCCCAAGTCATGTGCCAGCCCGTTTCGTCGAGCCACAGCGCAACCGCACCGGCTGGAGGGGATACCGGCATAAGAGACCAGGCGGCATCCAGAACCACGTCGGCGACAGTCGCACCGTCCCCGGAAAAGGTGACTTCCGGCTCAAGCTCCCTGCTCGGCTCCACGGACAGCTCGCCACCTGGTGGAACGTTCGCCAACTCCTGCATCCACGCGCCAGAGACCGCGGCATTTACCAGAAAAGGGAATCCTGGAGGATGTCGCGTCCCATCCCGCGACAAGTAAACCGCAGCATTATCTTCCAACCCATTGACCGTCAGTTGGCAAGAGAGCGCCTCGCCCCGCCCGCTGATATCCAGCCCCTGCATGGCGCTCCCGGCACGCGCGCGAAAAATCACCCGCCTGGGGCCGAATTGCAAACGGATGGCGGTTGAATCGGCGCCAACCGGGCGCACGCTCTCTATCGCGCCGGCCCCTCGCAGAATCAAGTCGCCGGCAATGACAACCATCCGCTCTTCGGTTCGCCACCGCAAGTGCCAGCCACTAAGATCGGACCAGGTTCGGATCTCATGGGGCGAGTGCGTATCCTTCGCAGCCGCGGCACGTGCTGTGCAAGGGACCACAAGCGAGCCGCAGAGAACAAACGCCAAGAACAAGAATCTTCCGTATCTTCCGTATTTCGAGCCGGTAATTCGCACGGGCCAAACTCAGTGCATCGGCGATGCGGTCTATGGGACTCTTCACATTCTCTCTCCAGAGTGGAAAGATGGTGCAGAGTTCACAACATTGGGGTGCTTTCTCCCAGGATCCTGCCGGTAATCGATACCATTGCGAAAACCTCGCGCGCTACCGATATATCCAGATACGCCATGCGGGCTCGCCGCCGGGCCAAAGCCCTCCACGGGAGATTCGTGTTAGCCTACAAGATGCGCCATCGTAACAGGTATTGGAGGGAAGATGTTCCGAAACGCGGTGGCACCTCGTGGCCGAAACAGAGTCGCCTCAGACGCACAGCTGTCGTGCTCCTCTCAAGTATCGGCGCGATCATCAGAACCTCTGGCGACGGCCGGGCAGAGAATCTCTTGTCGCAGATGCCCCCGAGCGTCATCGGTCAGGGGGGAGCAGCCAGCGCGACCGTGGCTGGGGTAGAGGCACTGGGCCTGAATCCCGCCGGCCTCATCAGCCCCCCCGGCAGAAAGCTCGCGATCAGTGGATTTTGGCACGAAAAGATTGCCGGAGAGAGTTCATCCCAAGCAGATCTGGCGCTCGCCTGTCAGTTGGGCCCCTGGGCCTTCGGCGCGCGCACCGCGATACTCCCCGCGGCCTCTTCCAGCCGCCCACTCAATAACGATCCGCGCTCTTGGGAAGTCAGCACCGCCATTGTGATCATGGAGCGCCCTCAAGGTGGGCACGTTCTCGCCGGCCTTGCCGCAACTCGTGGGCAGGAGGGTTGGCAGGAAGATATCGGCTTCCAGCTCGAGCCGATTCCGATGGTGGAAATCGCCTCCGTGCTTCACACTTACCAGGAGCAACCCCATGATCGCGGCTGGCTAACGCTGGGCGGCGCCTATCGACTCAGCAACGGGCTGACCCTGACAGCCGAACGCGACCTTGACCAGGGCGACAGCGACGTGACCCGCTTTGGCGCCTCTCTGCGGCTCGATCACTCCTGGGTCCTGCGCATGGGCTCACTGCAGCACGCATTTACTTGGGGAGTCGGACTCTCCGGGTCATCCTGGAGAGTCGACCTGGCCGCAATCGCCGACCGGCGCCAAGGTCTCCACTGGAGCGCCGGCATCCGCATCAATACGATCCCCGACAAGAACCGACCTGGGGAGCAATCTTGAGCGACTTCCCGATCCGGATTCTCTACTGTGGCTCATCCGTGTTCATCGCAGGTGTGATCTCCTGCTCCATCGCATTGGCCGACACGAGCATAGATTCCACAGTGGTGGCTTTCGAATTGCGGCAGGAACTTACAGATGCCGCATCAAACACTGCGGGCGAGCGTCTCGATCTCTCGCTTGCCCACTTTGATGGGACGCTCGCGTCCTCCCTGACCGCCCGCATTCCTTTGGATGCGCAGCCGACCGACGTCGACATCGCATCCGGCCATCTGGTCTGGCGGCCCGAGCAGTTCCCGCTGGAAGCCAGTGCTTTCTTCGGCGAGAACCGGATTCTCGCCCCCCAAGGGCAGATTCGCCTGGTCGACCTGACGAGTGAGTGGGCGAACATGCAGGGCATGCGTGTGTTCTACTCGACCGCGACCGGGGCGAACAACTCTGACGGTCAGCATCAGGCTGGAGACTGGTTTCCAACTCGGCTTGCAGTTGATCTGGCCACGGCACCGGATCAAGATCGGTCGATCGCTTGCCTGTGGATCGAGCGCAATTGGAAAAGCTCTCACCAGCGCCTGACCGGAGTGCGAGTGACACCCAACGCAGCCGGCAAGACACCTGCTGACTCGAGCCGAGCAGCCGCGGCAGCCGTCTGGTACAGCGACTGGAGAATAGGCAGCAACTCCCGGCTCCCACTACAATTGAGCACAGAACTCGGTATCTCGGGCCGCCAAGGCTGGGCCGCTGCACTCGAAGTCCGCGATCTCGGATTTCGCGTAGACTTCGCCAATACGCTCCTGATCTGCATTCCCTCTGCCCGGTGGACCGCCCCCGCGTGGCGCAGTCCGTCGGCTGATATGCGGAGCGGGCGCCGGGAACTTGAACTCCTACTACACGCCACGAACCATTTTCTGCGCACTCGCCTGCTGTTCTCGCGCGCCTACCGGTGGCATACGTCCATGAATCCCTCCTTTCGGCTCGAAGCCGAAATCTCTCGCGAACTCACGCCGCGTATCGATCTACGCATTCGTGCCCGTAGCATCCGCGACACCGAACGCCTGCTGACACACGCTGGCAAGCCGCCGTTCCGAGAGACCTTCGCCACCCCCACGTCACAGCGCGATCTTCTGGTGGAGATGCAGACAGCAGCGACCGCCTCCGCCTGGAGCCGCACTCAGTTCTTTCGCTCATGGTTGGATCACACTTCTGTCGTCGGCATGGAGTGGGGCACCCGCGTCACTCCAACTTTCTCCGCATTGGTCCGAATCCTCGCTGGCGCTCATGACGACGAAGCCCGCGCGGCGACTGCGCACACCATCATCCTTCAGGCGTTTCCTCAACCGCTCCTTTCCATAGAGTTGCAGTTCGGTTCCCCCGCAATCGGTTCCCGCGGAGCCATGGCAGAAGACGCTGCACTCTTCGATCCCGACCTCGAGCGCAATGGCGTGAGCTTGGTCTTGAAGGGGGCCTTTCATTGAATTCACTTCTCCTAGCCACCCGAGTCGCCACCCTCCTGGCCGTGGGAATGGCGCAACAGCCGTCGTCTCCCCCTCCCGCACCTGCTCCAATGGATGCTGAAAAGGCCCGGCTGGTCGCACCGGGGGCGGCCGGAGGCTTCGAGCGCTTGGATTCCGCCCGCGTGCGCTTCAGATTGGTCAATGAATCCGCGCAGTCCGTAACGCTGACCGGGGATTGGAACAACTGGGCACCAACTTCACTCCAGCAAGATCCTTCCGGCACCTGGAGCACTGTCCTGAAGATCCCTTCCGGACGCCATCTCTACCGTTTCATTGTCGACGGCCTGCCGACAATCGACCCAGCGAATGGTGCCATCGACTTGGCACCCGATGGTGGTCTGGCCAGCGTGGTCGACTCGATGAGCGCGCTTCCGCGCGAGACCGCCATTCAAACCGAAAAACCGGTCCCCACCGGCGCCGACACACCAACCCTGGGGCCACTGCGTCTCGGCGTACGCTATCGCGGTCTCCTGACCCAGGAGTTCCGAGAGGGCGAGGTTCAGGCGACCGAAGGCGAGCACTCGCTGGACCTGCCGGTTGCCGCACGACTGCCTGGAAAGGGATGGCTGGATCTGCTCTTCGGGGCACACTCGCAGGCCAATACCGACCACGCCAACGTCGAGCTTTTGCGCCTCCGCGCGGAGATGCGCAGTGGCCGCGCCCGAGTGCGCCTCTTCCGCAACTACCCTGCACTGCCCGGTGGTGCCGCCCCAGTCGACATTCTCTCGCCCCGGAGCCGCTTCGGATACCCCGCCGGGCTACAAGCACGCGGGGCTTCCGCCCGATTGCGGGTCGGAGATTTTCGGGCAACGCTCATGCAGATGGATGAGCAGCAGGGTTCGCTCGGCTCCGCGGCGCGGCTTGGAGCAGCCGCGATCTCTACCCCGGTTGGCCCCGGTCATCTTGTTTGGTCCGGCGCCCGGGAGACAGGGCGCGCCCAACGCTTCGTCCGCGGCGACACCCTTTGGTCCTCCTTCCCCAGTGATGTCGATTCACTGCGCGAAGATGAAAGCCGATCACTGGGCTGGCGTCTTGGCGCACAGTGGGATCCTCCGCGCCAACAGTCTTCGGGAGGGTTTGCTCATGCCGCCTGGACCGAAGGGCGCAACGACTGGGTTCCCGTGGATGAGTGGGTGAATGGCAAAGAGCACAGCATCTCCTCTTCCAATCCCATTCGGGATGCCAGGACCCGAACCATCGAGGCCAGCGGCGGCTGGATGAATCGTCTCCCGGCGCAGGGCGTGGCTGCCTCGCGGATCGTGTTGCGCTCCTGGCGTCTCAGTTGGGTCCGAGAGGCCATTGATCCAGCAGACGGCGACACCACATCCGCTCTCCCCTCATCCGGTATCAGAACCGATCGTCTCGAAGGTCGCCTCTACCTGGATCTCCTTCGCTGGCAATTAATGCTCCACGCCGCGTTTCGCCACAGCGAAGGTACCACCCGCGGCACCGACCCACTCCTGGCCGACTGGGCGTGGCGCGGACTGGTCTCCGGCGTCGGGCGGGCAGCGTGGTGGGAACTTCCGCTCTTGGGAACCCCGAATCTCACCGAAATTGGGGCCACATTGACGTTCCCATATCGCAAGGGGAATTCACGCCCGCCCATCATGCCCAGCGCCACGACGCCCAACCAGCCACCGCTCCAACGGAGCGCGGACGAAGAGTGGGCGGCTCGCCTGGTCGCGCGGTCCCACTGGGACCGATTTCCGGTTCCCGCGCTGACGATGCTCCAGGCGAGTGCGGAGGTGGCTCTGGATCACACGACTTATGTGGCAGGTGATCTCTTGGTCCTCCACCATCACCAAGGTCGCCTGAACCTGAACCAATGGGTCGTGGCTCCCTTCATCGCCTATGGCCAAAGGCCGGCTCCCGCTCTTTCGGTCCAGGTCGGCCTCGGCATCAACCCGCTAAACGACGATCCCATTACTCGGGAACGGATCGAACGCGGACGCGACGACCTCTTCCTGGAAGGCAGTTCAAACTACGCCGAATTGGCCTTTCAGAACGACGTCGACTTTGTCCGCGATTTCAAGCGTCGCGAGGATCGGTTCACCGATCGCCTGCGATTGGAACTCGAGGTGATCTATCACTTTGGGGAGCCGAGAATTGCGATCCTGAACGGCGGACGACGATGAATCATCTCCTCCACTCTGGCCTCCGGGTGCTCGCTTTGACCGCGTTACTGAGTAGCTGCTCAATCGCTCCGCCCGCCGAGCATCGCTTCGGCCCCTTACAAACTCCCAGCGGTATCGTCTTCAAACTACATGCTCCGGCGGCAACCCGGGTGCAGGTGGTCGGAAGCTGGGAAGGCAACGCCTGGGGAGGGATCGCGGAACAAGGGCAGTGGCTGGATCCAAACCGAGGCGTCTTGCGTGACCCGGAAGGAGACGGCGATTGGACCCGGACCATCCCTCTGTTGCCCGGTCGCTATCTCTACCAATTCGTGATTGATGGCCATCTTTGGATCATCGATCCGGAGAATCCGGAGAGGACTCGCTGGCACGGTGCCGAAACGTCTATTCTGGTTGTCCGTTCCTTCCCAACAGGGGAAGAGCAAGAACGATAATCTATTGTGAAAACGATCATTCAAGAGGCCGCACCCGGTGCGGTCAAGCAACCATCCGCTCGTCGAACTGGAGAACGGGTCCATGCTCTTGTGGAGTACAGCCTTCCTGCTTTTCACCCTGGCCGCGCCAACCAACCCTCCAAAAGTGAGTGCGACCCGAGTCTTCAAAGCGCGGGTTGTCTGCATCGGCTGCGAACTCAAGAAGAGTGACGGCGTCAGTCCCCAATGCAACCTATATTCGCACCATGAGCATGGCTTGCTTTTGCCATCCGGTCAGATCTGGTCGATACTCGACAATGACCGTGGTCATGGTCTCCGCACCGACCATGACTACCTAACGCAAACAGTTTTGGTTCATGCGCATCCGCTACCACGGGCACAGTATATGGATATCCTCTCGGTTGAGGTGCTTCCTTCGAATTCTCTTTCGCCCATATCGGAATGATTGAGTCCGGAACTTTCGGCCAGCGCGACTGGGTGCGGGCTTCCCGGCAAGCTGCCTCGGCCGATTCGGAGACTTCTTCTATGAGTCGTCATCTTCCACGCCTTTGCGGCCTGCTCCTGGTCCTGGCCCTGCTTTCCTGCAGCAGCGGGCACGCGCAAGGGTTTGGCAAGAACAAGGTCCAATATGAGAATTGGACCTGGTACACCCTGTCAGCCGAACACTTCGACATCTACTTCTATGAAGGAGCAGAGGAGTTGGCCCGGTTCACCGCGGTCGAGTCGGAGCGTGCCCTCTCCCAGATTTCGCGCGATTTTCGTTACGAAACGGAATCAGCGATCCCGCTCATAATCTACAAATCGCACAACGATTTTCAGACCACAAACGTGACTCCTGGTCTGCTTCCCGAAGGGGTGGGCGGATTCACCGAATACCTGAAGCACCGCGTCGTCGTTCCATATGAAGGCGATTACAAGCAGTTTCGCCATGTTCTACATCATGAACTGATTCACGCGGTGATGTTCGACATGCTCTACGGCCGATCTCTCGCCAACCTGCTGGCCGGCCAACGCACCCTGCAGCTACCATTGTGGTTCAACGAGGGGCTGGCCGAATGGGGTTCGGAGGGTTGGGATACAAAGGCGGATATGTTCATCCGCGATGCCGTGATGAGCGGAACTCTGCCGCCTCTGGACTATCTCGGAGGCTACTTCGCCTACAAGGGCGGACAATCTGTTTTTCGCTTCCTCAGCAATCGATACGGAAGGGAAGAGGTGGGTGAACTGCTGGCCAATATTCGCTCCCTGCGAAAGCTGGAGCCGGCGCTGGAAAAAACCACCGGCATGGACCTGAAGGAACTGGACCGCAACTGGCAGAAAGCGATGCGGCGGGAGTACTGGCCAGAGATCGCCAATCGCGCCGAACCCGAAGAGTTTGCGCGAAGGCTCACGGACCACCGGGAACTGGAGAACTACTACAACACCAGTCCCGCGATATCACCGGATGGCTCCCGTGTGGCTTTTCTCTCGGACCGCGAAATCTACGCCGACGTATTTCTTTTGTCGACGCTCGACAAGAAAATCCTCCGGCGTCTGGTCAAGGGCCAACGCAGCGGCAAATTCGAGGAGCTTCACTGGCTGCGCCCGGGGATCAGTTGGTCCCCAGAAGGGGATCAAGTCACACTGGCGGCCAAGGCCGGTGCCCATGACCACCTTTTCATCATTCGTGCAAGCGATGGCAAGATCACCCGCGAGATCGACTTCGATCTCGATGGCCTTTTCAGTCCGGCGTGGTCTCCACAAGGCGACCGGATTGCGTTTGTCGGGCTTCACAACGGTGCTTCGGACATCTACTTCGTGGATCTCACCGATCAGAGCCTGCACCAAGTCACCGACGATCTCTTCAGTGACACCGATCCCAGCTGGTCTCCGGATGGAGAGACCATCGTCTTCATCAGCGAACGCCCGGGGGTCGTTGAGCCCGCCCTGGAGTCGGTTCACATGTGGCAACAAGACTATGCCCACAGCAACATCTACACGATCCGAGCCGACGGCAGCGAAGCGCGAGCCATCACCGATGATCCATACGTCAAAGAGACACCGATCTTCAGCCCGGATGGAACCAGGCTCCTCTACACTTCAGACATCAGCGGTTGTTTCAACATCTACCAGCAGTCACTGGAGACCGGGGAACGCTGGCCGATTACCAACGTTCTTACCGGCGCATTCGATCTTTCAATCTCCCGCGACGGCAGCATGCTGGTCTTCGCCTCTCTCAGTGATGCCGGCTGGGACATCTTCGAACTCAGCAACCCCCTGGAAATCCCGCCCGATTCGATCCAGGTTCCCGCAACCGCATTTCGCCTGGCCCATGCAGCCGCAGCGGAAGAGGTCGGGGCCGAACATGCCGAAGCGGTCGGCAACGCGCCGGAAGACACGCTGAGTGCGGAATCCGCTGTTCCCAGCGACGCACCGGTGCCCAGCCCCACACCGGCTCTTTCGCCGCAGTTTTCGCGGTTCGTGTTTCATCGTGGAAACGTCGACAGGTTCGCCAAGAAAAACGATTCCGCATCCTCTTCCGCCGCTGCCGATTCAACAGAGAACGAAGCCACCGCCGATCTGCTTGCCGCAGCGAAAACGTCCAGCGACGCCCCCGACACTTTTTCGGTCCATCGCTACAAGCCCCATTTCTCCCCGGACCTGCTCTATGGGACCGCTGCCTACAGCCAGTACTACGGCGTCGTCGGAGCCAGCCAGATCGCGCTCAGCGATGTTCTGGGCAACCATCAGATCTACTTGGCGACCAACCTCTACTTCAGCTTCTCCAACTCCGATTTCTACGCCGCTTACTACTATCTGCCGAATCGCAACGACTACGGCGTCTCGCTCTTTCACAACGCCTTTGTCTGGTACAGCGACGAGCCCGATTTCGTCTCGGACAAGCTCGCCGAAGATGGTCGCTACAGCTACATTCCCGGGGACTTCATCTTCTTTCGCGATCGCTACTATGGTGGCGGCTTCGCCTTGCGCCGACCACTCGATCGTTTTCATCGACTGGACCTGGATTTCAGCACTCTTTTCATCGACCGCGAGTTTCTGGACCTTCACGTTCAAGACCAGCACCGGCGCTCGGTCAATCTCGGCCTCTCCTACGTCACCGACACCACGCTCTGGGGCATCACCGGTCCCATGGGAGGAAGCGCCTCGCGGTTCAGCCTCACACTCAGCCCCGATCTGGGTAAGGACTACTTGAACTTTGCCACGCTGCAGGCGGACATTCGTCGCTATCACCTCATTGGCAAGGACTACGCCTTCGCCGGGCGCTTGGTCACCGGGGCTTCCTTCGGTAACAATCCGGAGCAGTTTTTCCTGGGCGGAATGTCTAACTGGCTCAATCTCGACTGGCGCGAAAGTTACCGCATAGAAAGCCTGGATGACCTGTACTTCTCTTCGTTTGTGACGCCGCTGCGAGGTGCGCGCTATTATGAGCAGATCGGGCGTAAGGTCGCCCTGGCGAACCTGGAGTTTCGCTTTCCACTCCTGCGCCACCTTCTCCTCGGTTTCCCCCTGCCGCTGGAGATCGGCAACATCCGCGGGGCTCTCTTCGTAGATGCCGGCAGCGCCTGGAACAGTAGCAGCGATTGGCAATTGACCCACCGCGACAGCGCCGGAAGACGGTCTCTTGATGACCTGCTCGTCGGTTACGGCGTGGGTGCGCGGTGGAACCTGGGTTTCTTCGTTCTCATGCTCGATGTAGCCTGGAGAGATGATTTCGTGCGCCGCTCTCCACCACACTGGTATCTGACGCTGGGACCGGAGTTCTAAAATGCCACTCGTGCCGATTCGCAACCCTCTCCCCCGCTTGCTCGCGATGAGCGGCGCGATGCTCTTCCTCTGCGCTCCCTCCCTCGCTGCAAAACCAGAGCAACCCCCCACTCCGGTGTTCGAACTCTCTCTCTGCGCATCCCCCGCTCTTCCAGATGCCAAGGGTGGCGTCGACCTGTTCATTGGAGTATCTAACGATCAACTGCACTTCGTGCGCCAACGCAATCGTTTCGTCGCCGAGTACTCGATCACAGTCGACATCTTGGATTCCGCCGGCACTCGCATCACAGGCAGAAGCTCCAGGCACCGCAAGACGGCCAAAGGATTCGATGCCACGACCGATCCCTCGCTGCGCGAGGTCACCCACGTTCACTTCGACCTGGAGAGCGGGCCCTATCGTGCGGTTGCACGCCTGCGCGACGAAGACCTCAAGCAGGAATCCAACCAGGCGCGCGACTTTGAGATCAGCAAGGTTGTTTCTCCGCGAATCGCGATCAGCGACCTGCTCCTGGTCGGGGAGCGAGCCGAAGCCGCGAGCGGCGAGTTTGACCGACTCCAGTCGCTCTATTTCAAAGCCAAGGCCGACTCCCGCCCAAGCATCTTCGCCATTTTCCGCATTGTCGGCGCCCGGGATCCGATAGAGTGCCGCGCTCTCTTTCGGCGACCAACCGGGGAGGTTGCCCGCGACGTCCGCTTTCAACTGCCGGCGGAGGACAAGTGGCACTTTGTAGAATTGAACACAGAAGAACTACCCGGCACTGTCTACGACGTTGAACTGCATGCTCAGTGCGCGGACACACTCCAGGCAACCGCAACCAGAAAGCTCATGATTCGATCGGCCGGCTTATCGCCGCTCGTGGACAATCTCGATGACGCGATCGAACAGCTGCTCTACATCGCCGACTCCAAGACCCTCAAGGCCATGAAATCCGCACCAGACGACGCGAAGAAAGCGCTTTTCGACGCCTTCTGGAAAGAGCGCGACCCATCGCCCGGCACGCGTGACAACGAGTTGATGAATGAGTACTACCGTCGCATCCACGAAGCGGACGAACGCTTCCGCTGCTACAAAGCCGGCTGGAAGACTGATCGTGGTTGGGTTTTCGTCACCTACGGCGAGCCCAACGAAGTGGAGCGCTACCCCTTTGAGTTAGACTCCCGTCCGTACGAAGTGTGGCGCTATTACCACCCGGATCGGCGCTTCCTCTTCGTGGACCGAAATGGCTTCGGGGACTACGACCTGGTGGAGAGTTCCGGCGGCAACTTCGATTTCGGAGTCGATTGACAGCCGTTCTCGCAAGAAAAGAGAGGGCCGGCCGCACCCTCAGTGCAACCGGCCCACCATCGCTCGCAAACGCTCCGCGCAATGAGCGCGATTACTTCTCGTCAACCACCTCGAAGTCGGCGTCTACCGCACCGTCACCGCTGGCACCCGCCGCGGCCGATGCTGCATCGGCGCCTGGTGATGCCGCGCCCCCGGCCGCTGCCGCCGGGTCACCGCCCGGAGGCGGCGGACTCTGTGCATAGAGCTTCCCGGCGATCGCATGCAGAGCCTGCTCAAGCTCGGAACCGGCAGCCCGAATCGCAGAGATATCGTCCCCGGCGATTACCGAGCGCACCTTTTCCACTGCGCTCTCGACCCGCTGCTTCTCATCCGCTTCGAGTTTGTCCGCATTCTCCTTGATCAACCGTTCAGCCTGATACGCCTTCTGATCCTCTTCGTTGCGCGCATCAATCAACTCGCGCTTGATGCGATCCTCCTCGGCATTCATTTCGGCGTCTTGCACCATCCGTTTGATGTCTTCTTCGGACAATCCACCGGAAGCCTGGATCTTGATCGATTGCTCCTTGCCGGTCGCCTTGTCCTTCGCCGAAACATGGAGAATCCCGTTGGCATCAATGTCAAAAGTCACTTCGATCTGCGGCATGCCACGGGGCGCCGGCGGAATCCCGGTCAGTTGGAACCGGCCGATGGTCTTGTTGTCACTCGCCATCTTCCGCTCACCCTGCAGAACATGGATCTCGACCGTATCCTGATTGTCCGCGGCGGTGGAAAAGATCTGGCTCTTCTTCGACGGAATCGTGCTGTTCCGCTCGATCAGAGGTGTGGAAACACCACCAAGAGTCTCAATGCCAAGCGTCAGCGGTGTCACGTCAAGAAGCAGAACATCCTTCACGTCACCACCCAGGACCCCAGCCTGGATTGCCGCCCCCAAGGCGACCACTTCATCGGGATTCACACCCTTGTGCGGCTCCCGACCAAAGAATTCCTTGACGAGCTGCTGAATCCGCGGAATCCGGGTCGATCCGCCCACCAGAATCACTTCGTCAATGTCACCGGGCTTCAGTCCGGCATCGGCCAAAGCCTGTCGGCATGGAGCCAGTGTGCGCTGGAAAAGCTCATCTTCGAGCGCCTCAAACTTCGCCCGCGTCAGAGTCTTGACCAAGTGCTTCGGCCCAGTGGCGTCCGCCGTGATGAAGGGAAGATTGATCTCAGTCTGACCGGCACTCGACAATTCGCACTTGGCCTTTTCCGCAGCCTCCTTGAGTCGCTGCAGAGCCATCGGGTCCGCCGAAATGTCGACTCCCTCGTCTTTCTTGAACTCACTGACCAGCCAATCGATGATCACCTGATCAAAGTCATCACCGCCAAGGTGAGTATCACCATTGGTAGCCTTGACCTCGGTCACACCACCGCCCAAATCGAGGATGGAGATATCGAAAGTCCCGCCGCCAAGATCGAAGACCGCAACGGTTTCGTCCCTGTCCTTACCCAATCCATAGGCAAGCGCCGCGGCCGTGGGCTCGTTGATGATGCGCTTGACTTCGAGCCCCGCAATCCGCCCAGCATCCTTGGTGGCCTGACGTTGACTGTCGTTGAAATAGGCGGGAACCGTTATCACCGCCTCAGTCACCGTCTCGCCCAGATACTCTTCTGCGTCTTTCTTGAGCTTCTGCAGGACCTGCGCGCTGATCTCGGGAGGGGCGAGCAGCTTGTCGCCAATCTTAACTCGAGCGTCGCCCGTCGGTCCGGCGGCAACCTCGTAAGGCACCTCGGACACCTCGGTCGCGATCTCACTCTTCTTTCTACCCATGAAGCGCTTGATCGAATAAACAGTTCGCGCGGCGTTGGTAATTGCCTGCCGTTTCGCGACCTGTCCAACGAGCACTTCGCCATCTTTCGTATATGCAACCACCGAAGGAGTTGTTCGCGCCCCCTCGGAGTTCGAAATCACAGTCGGCTCACCGCCCTCCATGACGGCGATGACCGAATTGGTTGTCCCCAGGTCGATACCGACGATTTTTGCCATGGGTCGTTTACCTCGTGTTCTGTCTGCGGTTTTGGATTCTTGAATGATCGGCCACGCCCATGTTAAGCAATATGCGTGCCAATCCATCCGCCACCGGCTATCGCGCATAACACGTTACGTGACAGTGTTTCCCACGCCTTCCGAAAGAGCACGCCAGGTGCTGACACAGACTGCCATGTTGGCAGACATGCGCCACGTTGGCGGGCAGGCCCTCCTCACCGAAGACTTCATCTCCCGCCCCCCGAGAGCCGGACTGCTCCCGGGGATCCGTCACATCTTTGGATCAGGGGTCAAGCCTATAGCCCAAAGTGAACGTCTCGGAATCTGAATACAGCGGCTCGCCACTGTCCGGGTCGGTCATCACACCGTGGATCGAATAGGCTCCGAGTGGATTCTCTCGGCCAAACACAATCGTGAGTGACTCCTCGTTCTCATCACTCGCTCCCGGGAGGAAGCGGCCGTATTCGCGCACACCATCCACAACAACCCGATCGGGCCCCTCGACCCACACGCGCAGATCCACCGAGTAATCCAGATAGGAGTTGTTGAAAATGCGGCTTGAAACCGTCAGCGTGTCGCCCCTTGAGTAGTAGGTCGTGTCGGGAGCCACAACAATTCCGCCCCCTCCGTCATCCTTCACCCACGACGACCAGTCGATGGTGCTGTAAATCGACCCATCCGCGCCGATGGTGATCGGCCCATGAAAGATCCCCTGCGCAATCACGTATTTCAGGTTGCCGTCCGGATAGTAGGAGGAGATTGTAGCGGTCAAGGCTCCGGCATAGATGATGTCATTGTCATCAATGGTCGGAGGCGCTTCGATGGGACCATTCATGTCCTCGCTCCAAAGAAGCGTGCCGGTCGCCTTGTCCAGAACATAGAGATTGAAATCGGTCGAACCAACAGCAATGACATCCTGTCCCACCGCCAGGCCGCGAACGAATTCTCCGCCCAACGGGGTCCACCACAATGTTCCCTGCCGGGGGTCAATCGCTTCAACCGAGCCGCCCTGGGTGGCCACGTAAATCGTGCCGTCTTCCTCCACCGCCGGACTGGCGCTGACCCCGCTGCCGTCAGACATGGCGAGCGTTTCCAGTACCGCCCCGTTGCGCCCCACGCGCACCAGCGCCCGGGCCGGATCCAAGGTTGCAACCAGAATGCTGCCGTCGATCTCCAGGCTCGGTGTGGTTCGTGGCGTCGGTGCACCGATGTCCGCGCTCCAGTACTTGACACCGCTCTCGTCCAGGCAGTGCAGAATCCCGGAACTGGATAGCACGTACACCCGACCATCATCGGAGATCACCGCATCCGATTCAAAAGCCTCGCCGGGAGCCACATAGACCCACTGCAATCCACCAAGAACTTCGTCAACCGCGTGAACCGTGCCATCGACGACCGGCACAATCACCAGGCCGTCTTCAGTGATCGCAGGCGTCGCCATCGTCGATGATCCGAGTTCATGGGTCCACAGAAACACGCCGTCATGACGCGTGGCGTAGATGGTTCCGGTGTCGGAGGTAAAGATCATCTCACCATAGGCCCCTGTCACCGCAGCAGCCTTGTAAGCAGTCCCCAGCAGATGATGGCGCCAGCGATACCGCCCGGGAGAATCGTCTCCGAGAAAAGGCGAACGAAATGTGTGCCGGGCGTTCTGCCCCCACATCGGCCAAGCCGCTCCCAACGGACGCGCCTGAACCATCGAGGGGGAGATGATGCTCAGAACCCCCGCGAATAACCATGCCCTCTTGCCATTGGATGTTTTCACTTTTCGTCTCCTGTGGAGTGGATGTCCAGGCTCGGCCGCTGTGCTCCACCGGCACGTAGATCAAGCCGCTCCACGGCATGGCTCAGTTCCCAAGCAGTATTCGGATCAATCAGGCGACCTTCAATGCGGTAGGCGCCGGCCATGACATTGGCCGGCACATTGAAAGCCGAAACGACCGTACTGTCGCGCAACCCACCATTCAGAATCCTGCCATTCTGCTTGACGATGGAAAAGGGCAACTCATCCGGCCCGCTGATCCAAATCCGCTGATCGACGGTTACACTTGCGGCACTCGGGTTCTCGACAACCGCCGTCACTGTCACAGTTTCCCCCGGGGACACATCCTGAGGAGAGATGTGAACACGGATCTTGGGTCGCGGAGGACCAAACGCGGCAACCTCCCCATGAGATCCACCGTAAAGTCGGCCGTCTCCATCAATGCTCACCACACCATCGGTCACCTCAGTTCCAAAGGTGTAGAGAAGGGTTCCATCGGAATCCAGTGCCGAGAACGGCGAAAGAGCGCCGCCGGCAAAAACATGATTCGCGGCGTCCACGACCGGCGATCCCTCAACCGACATTCCGATGCGAGTTCGCCAGACTTGCGCGCCATTGTCGGGATTCAGCGCATAAACGTAGCCGTCATAGGTGGCGATGATCACATTGCCATTGCTCGAAATGGCGGCGGAGGTGCGAATCTCGGCGTTCAGATCCCGCGACCACAGCACCTGCCCATCGGGAGTAACGCCGTAGAAATAGCCGGTTCTTGTGCCCACATAGATATTACCGTTGTCGTGAATCGCCGCAGTGTTGCGCGGCGGGCCAATCATCGGCAGGGTCCAGACCAATGAACCGTCTGCGGTGTTAAGTTTTACGAGACCATTGGGGCCATAGCCGCCGACGTAGAGATGCCCCTGGCCATCGAGAGTGGGCGAGGCGGCGGTGATCGATGAATCGTTATCGAAGACCCAACGCTCGGCACCGTTGCGGTCGAGACTGCGCACCATATTGTCCGTAGCCCCGAAATAGAGATTGCCCTCCTCATCCACAACGATCGAAGAGGAGACGGGTCGATCGATACAATAGGTCCATTCAAGCGTGCCGGTTCGCGCTTTCAAAGCGTAAACACAGCCGTCGAAGGAGCCGAAATAGAGCATCCCATCCATGGTCAGACAAGGAGCGGATCGGATCGGTCCCTGCGACCGATAGCGCCAGCGAAACGCGCCGGAGCGATCCACCGAGATCACCTCTCCCTCATTGGTGCCGAAATAGAGATCGCCGTGAGGCCCCACCATGACCCCGGTCTGGCTTCCTCCGGTCAATGGAAACGACCAGTAGCGCTCCGGCGTTTCTTCAGTGGCGCGCGCGCGGGAGCGCCCGGTGTGCGCAGCGTCACCGCGGTAGAGCGGCCACGCCGTCATCGCCAGTTGCGCGCTGGCCGTGGGCGCCAACGCGGCCAAACCTACAAGTGCTAGTCGAACAAGTGTCATACTGATCTCGATTGCGAAGGATCAAAAAGAAACGGGAGCCATCGATGGAAGGACCGTTGGCCCACGCCACACATCAAGCTGCCGGGATGAACATCACCGGAACCTGCACTTTAGGGTATTAACCCAGCCTATCGGTTGTCAAATCAACCATCCAACATAATGGGGGTTGACTCTGACCAGATATCGGACATAAATTTGCTTTTTTGGCGGCGTAGCTCAGTTGGTTAGAGCAGCGGAATCATAATCCGCGTGTCCGGGGTTCGAGTCCCTGCGCCGCTACCATAGATCCTCTGCGGCTGGTGGCAATCGCCCCATTTTCGGGCGCCACCAGGCCGCAGCAGATCACCTGCTGCCGGCCTCGCGGCTCCCCGCGAGCCCCTGTATAAACCGCGCGCCGGCCACGGCTCGATTCACCATCGGCGGCGCTTGGACCCAGCAGGTAACAGCTGCGCCACGCGGAACCTGTGGTTTCTGCCGGCAGCGTCCAAGCTCGATGGATCCACTCGCAAGTGTCCGACAAACGATTGAGCGCGATGGGCTGATCTCACGTGGATCGCGGGTAGTTATCGCCTGCTCCGGTGGGGGAGATTCGGTCGCCCTGGCGGCCATGCTCCGGGAATTGGCGCCGCTCTGGTCGGCGAACCTGTTGATCGCCCATGTCCATCACGGGCTGCGGGGCGAGCATGCCGACCGCGACGCGGCATTGGTGCGGCAACTCGCTCGGAACTGGGGCATCGACTATCGCGGTTGTCGCGTCGACCCACGCACTCGGCAGGCCCGAGCAGGCGGCAACCTCATGGCAATCGCCCGCGACCTGCGCTACGCGGCACTCTTCGCGATCGCGGAGGAGGCCGACGCACAACTGGTCGCCACCGGTCATACCGCTGATGATCGCGCGGAAACGCTCCTCCTGAACCTGGCGCGCGGCGCGGGTCCGCGGGGATTGGCTGCATTGCGCGCAAAACGCGCCGACGGGGTCATTCGCCCGTTGATCGATACGCGCCGCTCCACGCTGCGCCATTGGTTGCGCGATCGCGCCATTCCGTGGCGCGAGGATGCGTCCAACCAGGACCGGAACTACCGGCGCGTTCGCGTGCGCAAAGAGCTAACGCCGTGGCTGGAAGAGCACCTCAATCCGCGCGTCGTCGAAAACCTGGCGCGCACCGCTCGCATCCTTGATGAACTGGAGCAGGCAGCGGCTCACGGCGCCGCGCTGCTCTATCGTCAAGCTCTGCTCCCGTCGCTCCCCTGGCAGAAACGCCTGAGTCGCACGGCCCTGGCCCACCATCCGATTAGCATGCAGGCCATGGTGGTTCGCCTCGCCGTGGAGGCGCTTACCGGCGACTGCAGCGGCACCCTGCTGGGAAGAATCGGCACGGCTCTGCGGCGTGACGAAAGTCGGGAACTCTCAGCGCGGGTCAAGCTTGTCAGCAGTGCCAACGCTTTGACCGTGGTGGATCGCAACTTCAGAGTCGATGCGATCCCCCAGACGCCGCTTTCCACCAAAACACCGCTCGAAATCCACGGCTGGCGCTTTTCCCTCGGCTGGCGGCGGCCGCAAGGGGTGCGCAACCGCTGGGTTTTGGAGGCGGGAGGGATCCACCCACCGGTGAGTGTTCGTTCGCGGCTGCCAGGTGACCGTTTTCAGCCCGCAGGCGGTGCTGGTACGCGTAAGATTGGGCGTTACATGATCGACAAGAATATTCCGTCCGAGATCCGCGCGGGCATCCCCCTGGTTGTGGATCGCAAAGGCATTGTCTGGGTTGTCGGCTTTGCCAGCGACCGTCGGGTCTCGCGCCCCCTGGCGCACGAACGGGTTCTCTGCATTCATGTCACCCCCCCAAAATGGTACCCAGAGCCGGAGATTCTACCCTGAAACCAGCACCCACTTTCCGAACCCTCATATCCGAAGAAAAGCTCCTGGAACGAATTCAGGAACTCGGCGCCGAGATTTCGCGTGACTACGCCGGAAAACGTCCTTTACTGGTAAGCGTTCTCAAAGGCGGATATATCTTTCTGGCCGATTTGAGCCGTGCCATTACGGAGGACCATGAAGTCGACTTCATGGCAGTCTCCAGCTACGTTGGTGGAACCTCTTCAACAGGTAGCGTGCGAATCCTCAACGATCTCTCACAGAGCATCAAGGGGCGGCACGTCCTCCTGATCGAAGACATCTATGACACCGGCCTCACCTTGCGCTACCTGCGCAACCATCTTGAATTGCGGGAACCGGCCAGCCTGTCGATCTGTACTCTGCTGCGCAAGACCCGCCCCCAGCATGCCGGGGTCGTCCTGGAGTATGTGGGCTTTGATATTCCCGATGAGTTTGTGGTTGGGTATGGCCTGGACTACGATGAGATCTATCGAAACTTGCGGGATATCTCCATTCTGGAACTACCACCGAATCAGGAATAATCGCTCCACAGGGGGTGCCTGAATCGAAGGGGTGCGCTCCAGAATATCCGCTGGCTCGCGGAACCCCTTACTACGATTGACGTATCGCTGAGACATACTGCAGCGAGAGGAAATGAAATGCCCGATCCTAGCCCTGCCGGGCAAGGGCCCAACAACAAGCTACCCAAGTTCAACGGAACGTCCCGCACGCTGGCGTTCTGGCTGGTATTGATCCTTCTGGTGGTGGCGGGAACCCGCTTGATGAATGCCAAGCCGGGGACCGTGGTCACTCTGCCCTACACCGACTTTAAGACCATGGTTCGGGCCGACAAGATCGAATCAGTCACCATTGTCGACAGTGACATCTCAGGAAAACTCCGCGTTCCCTACGAGGATCCGGATCACCCGGGCACAACACACCAAAACTTCAAGACTTATCGTCCCTCGCTGCCCGACGATCTGATGGCCGATCTCGAAAACCACGGGGTCACGGTTAAGGCCCGGCCCCCGACCATGTCCTGGGGGGCGGCGCTGATCACGTGGCTGCCGATTCTTCTCATCCTCTTCTTCTGGCTCTACCTGATGAGGCAGATGCAGGGAGGGGGAAATCGCGCCTTCAGTTTCGGCAAAAGCAAGGCCAAGCTCTTGACCGACGACAAGCCCAAGGTCACCTTCGCGGATGTCGCCGGCGTGGAAGAAGCAAAGGTCGAACTAGAAGAGGTCGTTGAGTTTCTCCGCGACCCGGGGAAGTTCCAGCGCCTCGGCGGCAAGATCCCGAAGGGTGCCCTCTTGGTTGGTCCCCCGGGAACCGGCAAGACACTCCTGGCGCGAGCAATCGCTGGCGAAGCCAATGTTCCGTTCTTTTCCATGAGCGGATCCGATTTTGTTGAGATGTTCGTCGGTGTCGGTGCTTCGCGGGTGCGTGACCTTTTCGAACAGGGAAAGAAGAAAGCTCCGTGCATCATCTTCATTGATGAGATCGACGCTGTCGGACGACATCGCGGAGCAGGGCTGGGCGGTGGACACGATGAGCGCGAGCAGACTCTGAATCAACTCCTCGTCGAGATGGATGGCTTTGAATCGAACGAAGGGGTCATTCTGGTCGCCGCGACCAATCGGGCGGATGTTCTCGATCCCGCCCTTTTGCGGCCCGGTCGCTTTGACCGCCAGATCGTGGTGGATCGTCCCGATATTCGCGGCCGGGAGGAGATCCTCAAGATCCACAGTCGCAAGATTCCGCTCGACAGTGACGTCAATCTCAGGCTCGTCGCCCGCAGCACACCTGGATTCAGTGGTGCGGACTTGGCGAACATGGTCAACGAAGCAGCGCTGCTGGCTGCCCGTGCCAACGAGAACCAGGTCCACCAGCGGCACTTCGAAGATGCTCGCGACAAAGTCATGATGGGGGCGGAGCGCCGTTCGGTCTTGCTGACTGATGAAGAGAAGCATCGCACCGCGATCCACGAAGCCGGGCACACACTGGTCGGCTGTCTTCTTCCGAATTCGGATCCGCTCCACAAAGTGACGATCATTCCCCGTGGCCAAGCTCTTGGGATCACGTGGTTTGCGCCCGAGACAGACCGCCACGGCCTGACCCAGGCCCAATGCGAGGACACCATCGCTTCAGCGCTTGGCGGTCGAGTGGCGGAGCAGATCGTTTTCAATCAACTGACGACCGGCGCCGCGAATGACCTGACCCGCGTCACCGAACTCGGGCGGCGGATGATTTGCGAGTGGGGCATGAGCAAGCGCGTTGGCCCGCTCACTTTTGGTCGCGGCCACGAGGAGATTTTTCTCGGCCGGGAAATCAGCCAGCGCCGGGATTTTTCCGAGAAGACTGCCGAGATGCTGGACGAAGAGGTGCGCCGCGTTGTCGAGGAGCAGGAGCAGCGGGTTACCGCGCTGCTCAAAGACAATTTGGCGACTCTGCACCGTCTTGCGGACGCGCTGGTAGAGCGCGAGACCCTGGACGCAGATGATGTGCAGATGATCATCGACGGCCGCGAGCTACCACCGCTGGAAACCACGCCGACGGCTGAAGAGACCGACGGCGAGGCTTCAACACCGGCTCAGCCGGCGGCGCCGGCAACGGATGACACCCCGTCTGCGCAACCGGAGTCGCCCATGGCCACCAACGAAGAGGCAGACTGACCACCATCGATTCTCCCCGCTGGAAGGAGCTACTCACTGGAGCAGCCAACACCTGTTCAACCACGCGGCCGGTGCAGAGCCGCTCTTCCAGTCGCCGGTGACGGCCGTTGCGAGTGGCGTGGTCATGTGCTGCCGTGGCCGGAGCGCCCGCTGGTGATGGGGATTCTCAATGTCACTCCGGACTCTTTTTCAGATGGCGGGCGCTACACCCAGGTGGATGCAGCGCTGGAGCACGCGCGTCAGATGATCGCCGCCGGAGCAGACATCATCGACTTGGGAGCAGAATCAACGCGCCCGGGGGCTCGACCGGTATCAGCGGCGGAAGAACTGGACCGCCTCTTGGCGATCCTGGAGCCCTTGCTGGCAGATTGCGAGGTCCCCATTTCGGTCGACACCAGCAAGTCCCAAGTGGCCGCCGAGGTCCTCCGGGCGGGTTGCCACGCCATCAACGATGTGACCGCCCTGGATGATCCAGCCATGGCGGGCGTCATCGCCGAGGCGAACGCCGGCGCCGTGCTCATGCACATGCGAGGCACACCGCGCACCATGCAAGCAGCCCCGCACTACCAGGATGTAGTCGCCGAAGTCCGCGACCATCTGTGCGAGCGGGCCGAAAGGGCGCTCTGTGCGGGAATCTCCCGCGAGCGCATTCTGCTCGACCCGGGAATCGGGTTCGGCAAGACCCTGGAGCACAATCTCGAACTTTTGCGCTCTCTTCCGGAATTGGCGCAGTTGGGGTTTCCGCTACTCATCGGGACATCGCGGAAGTCCTTTCTCGGTGCTCTCACCAATAGAGATGTAGGAGACCGGGGGCCGGGAACAATCGCAAGTGTCGCGACCTCGGTTCTTCTGGGCGCAGCGGTTGTTCGGGTACACGATGTGGCGAGCGCGGTGGACGCCACGCGTGTAGCCTGGGCCATTCGCGGCGGAAGACTCGGCGAGGGGAGCTTGGAGTGATCCACTTCGAGGGAGATACACTCTGGCTGGGGTTTCTCTCGATTCGCTTTTTCGACCTGGTGGATATTGCAGTCGTCAGTTTCTTGACCTATCGACTCTTCATCTTGATCCGCGGCACACGCGCGGTTCCCATGTTCATCGGCCTCTTTCTCATCGTCATTGTCTCGATACTGGCGGATATTCTTCACCTCGACAGTCTCACCTATGTAATCTCCAACTTGCGCAATATCTTCCTGGTTGCGTTCGTAATCGTCTTCCAGCCCGAGTTGCGCCGCATACTTATTCGCCTGGGGGAGAATCGTCTGATGGCACGCTTCTTCACCATTGAGCAGACTGATTCGTTGGATCAGATCGTGTCGGCGGCACGTCGCCTGGCGCGTCAGGGAATCGGCGCGCTGATTGTCATGGAAAGGGACGTCGGCACACGCAACCTGGTGGAGACCGGTACCCCGATCCGCGCCCCCATCTCCGCGGAATTGTTAATCACCATTTTTACACCCAATACGCCTCTTCACGACGGTGCGGTGGTCATTCGCGGCAATCAGATCGTCGCGGCAGCTTGCATCCTGCCTCTCACACAGAATCCTGTTGTCGAGAAGTCTTTAGGAACCCGTCATCGTGCCGCGATTGGCGTCTCAGAAGAGACCGACGCCGCAATTATTGTGGTCTCCGAGGAGACCAGTCGGATATCCCTCGCGCACCGAGGTGCAATCGAGATCGGGCTCACGCCGGACGAACTCAAGACTCGCCTCAAAGAGCTGTTTCACGGGCGCTGGAGCGATTCCGAAGACAACTGAGAAGCATCACCATGACCATCCAGTTCGAGCCGATCGGCCGCATCGAAAGCCCGTGGAAGTCCCTGGCCGGCATGCCAATTCAACCGGCAGGGGCGCGCGGTGTTGAAGGTCGTGTAGTCATTGACGCTCGTTGGGTCGATGGGCTTGCTGACATCGATGGGTTCTCTCATCTGATTCTGCTCTACCACCTGCATCGGGTTCGGGGCTTCAAACTCCGGGTCACCCCGTTTCTGGATCGCACCGCGCGCGGGATTTTCGCAACTCGGGCACCGCTCCGCCCGAACCCCCTTGGTCTCTCTATCGTCCGACTGGTACGCCGTGAAGGTCGTGTCTTACATATTCAGGATATCGACGTTCTCGACGGCACGCCTCTGATCGACGTCAAGCCCTGGGTGGCAGACTTCGATATGGTCAGGGACGCTCACGCGGGTTGGTATGAGAGCGCTCGACACGATGTCAGCTCGTATCGCTCCGATGCGCGCTTTCAGTCGGGCGAAGACGCTCCAACCGTTGAAAAGCAGGTGGAGAAGAGCCATGAGCAGCATGGGAACAGCGACAGATGACGGTACGCATGCGCTGACTACCGTCATTGTCGGTGGCGGCCGCGGTTGTGAGGCTGTTCTCCGAATGGTCGAAGCTGGAGATCTGGGCCAGTTTCACATGCGGATCATTGGCGTCGCGGACATTCGCACCAACGCGATTGGTCTCCAGTATGCGCGCCAAATCGGTGTGCCCCGAATCACGCACGACTATCGGGAACTCCTGGCTCTTCCCGGCGTTGACCTGGTGATCGAGCTTACCGGATCGGATCGGGTTCGCGACCAAATCGAAGAGATCCGTCCACGGCACGTTCGCCTGATTGACCACTTCGGCGCGCGCTTGTTCTGGCAATTGCATCAGGCGCAGCAAGCCAATGCTCGCCAGCGACAGGAGATGCAAGAGAAAATCGAGGCGGAGCAAGCCCGAATCAAGCAGATCTTCGATTCGATTCCCGATTCCATCGTGGTGATCGACCGCAACATGCGGATTGTTCAGGCCAACGCTTCATTTCTGCGCAGTGCGAATCGCGATCTTGAATCGGTTCTTGGAGATCAGTGCTATCTGGCGGCGGAGGAGATCCGCGGGGATTGCGAAGTAGAGCAGGACAACTGCCCGTTTTCGGCGGTCATGACCGATTGCCGGCCACGCACGGTGGTTCGCCGCTTTGAACACGAAGATGGTTCGGTCCGCTATGCGTCCATCGTTGCGGCTCCGCTCTTCGACACTGCCGGAGAAGCGATCGGCATGCTGGAGATGACTCGCGACATCTCCCACCGAATTCGCCTCGAAGAGGAGATCCGCGCGACTGAGATCCGGTTCGAGAAATTCATGCGGATGGCCCCCTTGGCAAGCTGGATAAAGGACCAACAAGGGCGCTACCTGCGGGCCAATCCGGCACTGTGCAGGCTGTTCTGCAAGACTGCTCAGGAGATTATCGGCAAGACTGATGACGAAATCATGCCGCGGCGATCGGCCCAGGTGCTCCACCGTGGGGACCGGCGAATCCTCATCGGGCAACGACAATTGACCTACGATGCTCAAGTGAGGATCAATGGCAAGCGCAAGCACCTGTCCATCATCAAATACCCGATCCTGGATTCGCAGGGAGCCGTCGCAGCACTCGGCGGGGTATATCAAGATGTTAGCGACAAGAAGGAGGCGGAACGCGAACTGAGCCGAACCCGCAACTACTTGCAGAGAATCCTGGACAACTCACCGTTGATCATCGTCACCACCGACCTCGATGGGCTGATTGTATCGTTCAACCGGGGAGCAGAGGAGATCCTGGGGTACGCCGCGAAGGAAGTAGAGGGTAAACGGGCGGCGGATCTTTACAA
>JALXCG010000081.1:24853-27955 GCA_026991065.1 Gemmatimonadota bacterium
CACATGCTGGAGGAAAAGGGCGTAGTTCGTGACTACGAGTCGGAGTTCGTTTGTAAGCAAGGAAAACTGATCCCGGTTTCGATTACTCTGGCGCGACTTACGGACGCCCACGGCAACAGCATAGGCACCGTGGGCATCGGGCGTGATATATCTCAGCGCAAGGCGTTGCTCAACCAGATCGTCCAGTCAGAGCGGCTGGCCGCAGTGGGTCGCTTGGCCGCGGGCGTTGCTCATGAGATTAACAATCCGCTCGCGACCATCGATTCCATTGCTGGTTACTTGGAAGACCTTGGTGCGACCCGGGCGTCATCGCTTGAAAAAGAGCTGGCGACGGGACTCACCAAGATCCAAGCGCAAGTTCGCCGCTGCCGGGCAATCACCTCTCATCTACTGGGGTTCTCGCGCAAAGGGGAAGTGGGAACCGACGTAGCGGATGTCAATCACGCCGCTCTCGAAGTGCTACCCTTTCTGGAGAAGGAAGCGCACCTGGCAGGCATCACGATCCACCGCTCACTACAGCCTGGTTTGCCTGCGGCAAAGATCAACACCGGCCAACTCGAGGAGGTCTTGATCAATCTCATCACAAATGCAATCCATGCTCTGCAGGACATTGAGCGGGGACAGATCTGGATCAGCTCGAAGAATGACAACGGCAAAAAAGTGGTCATTCGAGTTCGCGACAACGGCCCGGGAATTCAGGACGAGGTGAGGAATCGCATTTTCGATCCTTTCGTAACCACAAAGCCTCTGGGTGAGGGCACCGGACTGGGGCTTTCAATCTGCTACGGGATCGTGAAGCGTTGCGGTGGTGAGATTCGGGTGGAATCCGCGCTCGGCGAAGGCGCAACTTTCGACCTCGTTCTGCCTACCGTGGCTTCTCTTTCAGAAAACAGGGCCGAAGGTGATCCGGCCACGGATTCCATGCCATGAAACATCGCATCCTGCTTGTAGATGACGAAACTGAGTTTGCTGAATACACGGCCCGGCGTTTGCGAGTGAGGGGCGCGGAAGTCCGGGTAGTTGAAGATGGCCAAAGCGCGCTTGCGGCGCTCGACGCAGAGCCTTTCGATGTCGTCATTCTGGATCTGCTGATGCCGGGGCTGAGCGGAGTAGAGGTTCTGGTTCAAATTCGCCGCCTTCATCCAAGAAGCGCCGTCATCGTTCTTTCTGGACATGCCGACGAAGAAGCAGCTGCCAACGTGCTGCGGCTAGGCGCCCACTCCTATCTGCGCAAACCGTGCGAGTTCAATGAACTCCTCGCCACCATACAGAGTGTCTGACTGAGCTGAGCTGCAATCGTCGTTGCGATCATGCCCCTTTGGCAGCGGGCAAATGAATGCGGAAACAGGTTCCCCCTTCCTCTCCTCCGCTGACATCGATACTTCCGCCAGCCCCATCAACGATCTTCTTGACAATGGACAATCCCAAACCGGTTCCAGATGTCTTGGTGGAAAAATAGGGTTCGAAAAGGCGGGAGCGGATTTCGCGCGGGATTCCCGGGCCATCGTCCTCCACTTCGATCAGCGCACCCTGCTCTTTCCCATCGACGCAATCTTTCAGCACGCGTACTTGCACAACACCTGTTTCCCCTTTTGCCAACAAAGCATCGCGAGCATTCTCCACCAAGTTGAGGACGATTCGCACGACATCCTCTCGATCAATGCGAATCGGAGGCACTCCGTCTGTAACCGCAAGCACAACTGAAATGGAGTGAGCATCGGCCCCTTGGTATATCTTCAGCGCATCCGCAACCGCCAATCCGATGTCCAGGGACTCGCTGCCCAGCGATTCCGGTCTGGCCATCCGCGAGAACTCGCCGCTTATGCGACGTAAGCGTTCGATCTGCTCCACAATGACGCCGACTCCGTCGCTGAGAATCTTGGCAAAATCGGCGGGAGTCTCCCGGTAGGCATAGAGCAGGTTCTGGGCCTGCAGTTTCATCGGGGTGAGTGGGTTCTTGATTTCGTGTGCCACCTGGCGTGCCATCTGAGCCCACGCCACCATCTTCTGCGATCGAATCAAATCGGTCAGATCCTCAATGACGACCAGAACGGCGATGGTGCCCCCCCCGCCACGAAGCCGCGTAACCGTCACTCGAGCCGTTCGGTCCTCGCCCCATGGAAGCTCTCGGGAAACATGATCGGTAGTCTCGAAGACATCGAGCAGCGAGCGAGCACCCATGAATTCGCTGCCCAGGAAACACTCTTCAAACCCGCCTTGCAGCGGCTCTCCGTTCCCAAGCATCACATCAGCGGCGGGATTCGAGAGACGGATGCGACCGGTCACATCAACAGCGATGACTCCGGCATCCAGGTGCCGAATGATTGCTTCGAGTGCCGCTCGCTGAGTTTCCAACTCGTCGTGGCTGTCAGCGAGCGAACTCGACATGCGATTGAAAGCCTGTGCCAGTCGTGCCAATTCGTCGTGCCCATCCGCCGCGATCTGAATACCCAGGTCGCCCGCAGCAAGACGGCCGGCGCCGCGAATCACCCGCTGCAGGGGATCGCTAATGCGACGAGAAAGAAACAAGCCTGCGGCCACCGAAATGGCAAGCCATAGTGCGGAGAGACTCACAATCAGAGAGATGGAACGTGCAACCGCACGGTCGCGCGCATCATCCCTCCAGTAGGGCTGAGAAAGAGATATCGCTCCCACAGTAACCACATCATTGAGACGTAAAGCCCGATACGCGGTCCACCGCGTCCCCAAAAGCCCCCATTCACGAATGCTCTTCTCCGGCCTTCCACGCCCCATGATGGATCGCCAAATCTGTGCCGGAAGCCGTGCGGGGGCCAAACCGGCGGCAACAAGTTCCCGTCGTGAGGTGGATGCCAGTCGCTCGCGGCCGTAGATGCGGACTTCACTCAGAAGAAGTTCATGCAGGTGCTCACACACGGGAACATTGAGTCGTCGATAGCCAATCGCCGTGCCGGTCACGTGCCCGTCTTCGCGCGCGATGGGCCGCGCCAACGCGAGGACAGGTTGATCCTCGATCGACTGATAAAAGACACGGCTTTCGCCACGTCGCAGAACCGCATCCAGGATGGCCGGCGGGATCGGTGCTGTGGCCCCGGCACGCGCAACCTCTACGCCTCGTGAATC
>JALXCG010000082.1 GCA_026991065.1 Gemmatimonadota bacterium
GGATGTAGGCTTGATTCTCTGCGCGCATCAGCGGCAGCTCCCTCTTCTTTTCGGTGCTGCGCCCCATCAAGTAACGGTGCAACTCATATTTCAGGAAACGACGCATCTTCTCCGGGCCGAACTCCTGTTCCATCACCATCAGCGCCGAGTACTGCGCCAGCGTCTCGGAGAGCATGGTCGCCCCCTGGCAGTTGGCGCCGATCACCTGGTGCGCCCACCACTGGTGCGCCACTTCGTGAGCCGTGACATAGAACGGATAGTCGATGTCATTTTCGCCCACCCTGGCAATAAAACCGATCCCTTCCGAGAACGGAATCGTATTGGGAAAGGATTGGGCGAAGGTCGCGTAGCGGGGGAACTCCAGAATGCGCAACTGGCGATGCTGATAGGGAGAGAACGCCGCAGAATAATAGTCGAGTGCCTGTTTGGCGGCATCGATCATGCGCGCAACATTGTAGGGGTGAGCCGGATCGTAGAGAACCTGAATGGGAAGGCCGTGCCACTCATCCTCTTCCACCGCGTAGCGTGCCGAGAGGAAGGAGTAGAAGTTGAGAATCGGGCGGTCCATCACATAGTGGAAGTAGTGCCGGTCCCCTTCGGTCCACTCCCGCTGCAGGTAGCCGGGTGCCATCGCGATCTGGTCGAGGTCGGTTCCGACCACTGCATCAAAATCGATCCAGTCCGAATCGTTGGTCAGATAGTTGTTGTTGCGGGCCGCCGGATCTTCCAGCTTGGCCATCCGTGCCTTGGGCTCAAGCCCATGCTTTTTGCGGGTCTGATCCGAACTCAACTCCGCATCGGCACTGTAGCCGATCGCCGGAATCACCGCGCTACTGTGAATGAAGCTGCCATTCTCTACCACCATTGTGCGCGTGGTCTGATTTTCGAAACCTCTGGTCGCATACACAAGATCGAAATCCAGCTCCAACTCTCCGCCCGGCTGCAGCGGTGGATCCAGAGCAAAAATGCGATAGCCCACTTCGTCGTCCACCAACTCTTGCGTGGCGCCGGCGCCGAGATCCAGCTTCTTCACTTCGAGGTCGACCGGGATCCGCAGATGCACTTGCGGCAGCGGCACGCCACTCCGGTTCTTCAGCCCCAACACTCCCGATACCTCCAGGTCGCCGCGCCGCGGGTAGATTTCGACCCGCACCGAACTGCTGACGATGCGGGGCTGCGGCAGGTTTTCATACTGCTTGTAGCGTCGTTCATACTGCGCCGCCAGCTCCTCCTCCTGGCGCGAAGTGCGGTACTCATTGAGAATGTTGGTGTTGTAGAAGATGAAGCCGCCCACGCCGGCAAAGAGGAGCAGCGCGAGTGTCCCCAGGATCGCCACCGGCCCCTGCAAGCGTTGCCGCGCGAGTCTGCACCGGACCCCGAAGCTCATCTCCTGACCGCGATTCCAGAAGAGGTTGGAGATGACCGCCAGCCCCAGCGCCGCCGCCGCCCAGTAGAGCTTGAACCACAAATAGGGCGCCAGGAATGGACCGAAACCGTTCATGTCGGAATAGGTCATGCCGGGGTCGGAGCCAAAAACATAGAGATTGTGCTCCAATCCCAGGCTGCCTCGAAACATCAGCAGGCCGTAGTAGAGCACCATGATGAAGTGGCCGGTGTATTTGTTCCCCGCCACCACCTGCACCATGAGCGCGAGCACGCAGAGGAGCAGATAGTCGATCCAGTTGATGCCGAAGAGGATCTTCAGATAGAGTCCCAGCTCCAGATGGTGGTAGCCGGAGAGCAACTGCGTCGCAACACCGGCGACCAGGATGACGCCCAGAAGAAGCGTGATCACGATCGTCAGGGCGGTGAACTTGGCGCAGTACGGCACCCAGTTCGGAACCGGCATGGTGTCGTTGATCTGTTGAACCCGCACATCCCGTTCATGCCATACCAACTCACCGGCATAGAAAGTCAGGACGATCAGAACGAAGAGGCTGAACGACCCACCCAATACACTGAGAACCAGATAGGTCACCGGCCAGGTTGGCGTGCCATACATGCGCCCGACCTGTGGTGCCGTCAGCCCCAGAAAGAGCATTCCCGCGGTCAGGATGGCGTAGAAGTAGACATTGCCCAATACATCTGCAATGCCGCGCCGGGTCAGTGTGAAATATTGTCGCCACAGTCGCTTTGATTCTGTTTCAGCGATTGGCGTCGGTACCTGCACCGCGGCGAGAACGCCTCCCTGCTTGCTGCTTGCCGCGGGTCCGGCAGTTGCTGCCGCGCCATCCGCTCCATCCGGCCGCGGTGCCCGCCGCGCCGCGCGCCTGCTCCATTCCCGGCCGCCGTAGCTGAAATCGAAGAGCAAGTAGGCCACGGCGGCGACCCCCGCGCCCACGGCCATCCACAGCAAACGGTTCTGCAGCAGGAGACCGCGCAGCGGGATGCTCTGCGTGTTCTTTTCAAAAGTGGTCCAGTAGCGCGTCAACTGCGCCACGGCCCCCATTCCGAAGGGGTCGAGCAGAGCGGCCGCGGTTTGACTCTCCAGTTGCGACAGGAATGTT
>JALXCG010000083.1 GCA_026991065.1 Gemmatimonadota bacterium
GGGGAAGCCGGGCTGGCGGGCGCGGCAGGCGAAAGCGAGGCGGAGGGAGGGGAACTGAAAGGCAAAGGGGCCATTCTGATTGCCGACGACGAGGAGTCGGTCTGCGCGGTGGCCAAACTGATGGTGGAGCGGGTGGGATTTCGCGCGCTGACCGCGGCGGATGGATATGCCGCGGTTGAACTGTTTCGCCGGCATGCCGCGGAGATTGTCTGCGTGGTGATGGACCTGACCATGCCGCGCCTTGATGGTCACCAGGCGTTTACCGAGATGCGGCGGATCCGGCCGGAGGTCCGCGTGATCCTTTCCAGCGGCTACAACCAGGATGATGCCACCGAGCGCTTTGCCGACAAGGGACTCGCCGGGTTTGTGCAGAAGCCCTATGAAGCGCGCACGCTCTTGGCGGAGATCGGCCGGGTTCTGGCGGGCGATGCGGTTTCCGAAGAGGGGGCGGTTTGAGAAGACGGCAGAAAAACCGGGCGCGGCGGTAACGAACCGGCCGGGAGAGCGACTACCTGGGTGCGCATCAGCACTCGGCTGAGTCAGCGCGGATTCGATTCACCGCTTTCCCGGAGCGTGTTATGCAGAAGCTTCTTCTTGTAACGGCCGCCGCGACCCTGGCCGTTCCCGCTTTTGGCGCCAATCTGACCATGCAGAACAATCGTGCGCTGGAGTTTGTGCCGATCAGGACTTCGACCGTGCAGGTGCCGGCGACGGCCGCCAACCGCGAAGCCGGGCCGATGCTGCCGGAGGATTCGATCGAATGGTTCGATAGCTGGAGTGCGGATGGTGGGGGCGGCATCTGGTATACTCCTGAGGAGTACGGGTTCTGTGACGGCGACACTTTGGAGTTGGTGGTCTTCGCCAATTTCAGCTGCGATGTTGGTCAGGCGCACGATCTGCAAAGGATCGATGCGTTCTATCTTTGCGGCACCAGCAACCCGATGGGCTTCGTGATGACCAGCGGCGTGGTCGATTTCGGTCCGCTGCCGCCGAATGACCCGAACTACGGCTGGATCACCGGAGTGGGGTATATCCTGAGCCAGGGGCTGCCCCATGTGTGTGTCGATTGGGCATCGCGTCTGATGTGGGGTGACGCCGTGGCGGATTGTGGAATCCCGCTGGCCGGGCGTCCCGACTGCTTCTGCATCTGCCCCTGATCATCGCGATTCGCAACATGATTCAGCGTCCGCTGCCGATGAGCAGCAGTCCCGCCCAGAAATAGGGATGGCGGAACTCCCGCCGGACGAGCTGGGTGAACTCGTCCGGCGTGGGGTGCCGCAAGCGCCCGACTGCGCGCTGCAGGCAGTGGGCGAGGTTGGCGTTCGGAGCGGCGGCAATCAGGATGATACTACCGAGCGCTTTGCCTGCAAGGGACTTGCCGGGTTTGTGAGTAGGCGGTCCTGGAGAACGGAAGAAAAGGCGGGCGCGGCCGTAACGAACCCGCCGGGAGAGCGACTACCTGGGTGCGCGTCAGCTCTCGGCTGAGTCCGCGCGGATTCGATTCACCGTCTTTTCGGAGCGTGTTATGCAGAAGCTTCTTCTTGTAACGGCCGCCGCGACCCTGGCTGTTCCCGCTTTTGGCGCCAATCTGACCATGCAGAACAATCGTGCGCTGGAGTTCGTGCCGATCAAGACTTCGACCGTTCAGGTGCCGGTGACGGCTGCCAGCCGCGAAGCCGGGCCGATGCTGCCGGAGGATTCGATCACCTGGTTCGATAGCTGGAGCGCGGATGGCAGGGGCGGTGTTTGGTATACACCCGAGGACTATGAATTCTGTGAAGGCGATACTTTGGAACTAGTGATTTTCGCCAATTTCAGCTGTACTCTCGGCCGGGCGCACAATCTGCGGCGAACTGATGCGTTTTACCTGTGCGGTACAACCAACCCGATGGGCTACGTGATGACCAGCGGCGTGATCGATTTCGGTCCGCTGCCGCCGAATGACCCGAACTACGGCTGGATCACCGGAATGGGTTATCTGTTGGGACCGGGGCAGCGCCACGTGTGTGCTGATTGGGTATCGCGAATGACTTGGGGCGACGCCACGGCGGATTTTGGAATCCCACTGGCGGGGCGCCCCGACTGCATCTGCATCTGCCCCTGATTCCCGCGAATCTCAACTGATTCAGCGTCCGCTGCCGATGAGCAGCAGTCCCGCCCAGAAATAGGGATGGCGGAACTCCCGCCGGACGAGCTGGGTGAGTTCGTCCGGCGTGGGGTGCCGCAAGCGGCCGACTGCGCGCTGCAGGCAGTGGGCGAGGTTGGCGTTCGGAGAGGCGGCAATCTCGGCGAAAAGAAAGTCCATCAGCAGCGCCATCGCGGCGTCGTGCACCGGCCAGGCGGTTGCCAGAACGGTGCCGGCGCCGGCGGCGCGGAAGGCGTGGGCGAGGCCGCGGATCCCTTCGCTTTCGGAGAGGCCACCCCGGGCGCTGGAGCATGCGCTGAGCACCACGAGGCGGGCGCGCAGGCGGCAGTTTTGGATCTCGTGGGCTTGCAGCGTGTCGCCA
>JALXCG010000084.1 GCA_026991065.1 Gemmatimonadota bacterium
TCCCCACCACCCCCAGCGGCAAGCGACGCCTGGTGCTGCAGCAGATCCCGGTGCCCGACGTGCTGCTCGGCGCGCTCGGGCACTAGCCGTCCGCACCAACCCCCGCGCCCGCGCCGTCCGCCCGCATCACAAACACAAACAGACGCGCCCCACCACCGGTCGAACCGGAGCGAGGCGCGCGTGCCTGCGCGATACACACTCTCTCGGCTACCGGCCGCGCCACCTCGCGCGCGGCGCCTCCGGCAGCCCGGAGAGACCTGCTATTTCACCAACAACATCCGCCGCACCTCGGCGCCCTTGTCGGTCACGATCCGATAGATGTAGACCCCGCTCGGAACCTCCATCCCGGATGCATCGCGGCCTTCCCAAACCACCGAGTAGGTTCCGGCGGCGCGGGTCGCATTCACCAACTCCTTCACCCTGTTGCCGGCCAGATCGTAGATCGCCAACTCCACCGGCGACTCCTCCGCCAGAGTGAAGCGAATCGTCGTGCGGGGATTGAAAGGATTGGGCGAATTCTGGCTCAGGCGCACATGCCGTCCACTCGGCAGCGTCTCGGTGGCCTTCAGCGTCACCACCGCAATCTGTCCAAAGGTGTAGAGCGACCGGTCAAGGTCCACCTCTTCCAGCGCATACCAGTAGCGGGTCGCCTCTTCCAGCCCGCGATCCTCCAGCTCATAGTCAAGCGGGCGCGCCGAATAGCCACCGGCCGAAGCGGGCACCACATCCACCAATTCGCGCCCCTCCATCGCCGGATTGTCGGCGCGATAAACCTCGAAGTGGCTCGCCCCCTCCTCGCTCACTGTGCGCCATTCCAGATGCACGCCGCCGTAGGTCGAGATCCCGCGGAAATAGGCCAGCCGCACCGGCAGATTGGCCTCGCCGGTGATCCGCGCGCCCGGCGAGAAGAGCGAGTTGTCTTCGGTATCGGCCACCGAATGCAGCTCCCAGCTACTGCCACCGTCCGGACTGCGCGTGTAACTCTGGTCGGGATCGCTGCTCGCCGAGGTGATCTGCGTCGCATTGGAACTCAGCGGCACCGCCGACCCCCAATAGACTTCCACCGTATCCGCCTGGTCGGCCGAGATCAGAAAGACATTCTCATTGTCGTTGCCCAGACCACTGCCGATGTCCCCGTCGTCGGTGAACACCTGATTGGTAAACCCGGTCGGCGTGCCGCCCCCGAAGAGAGTCACCAACTCGTTGACCGTAATCGTGGTGCCCGACGGGAAAGCGAACAGTTCCGCCCAGGCCCGATCATTGTCGCCGATGCGGTAGCCGGAGATGTCGACCGTGGTTGGTCCGGTGTTCAGAATCTCTACAAACTCATCTTCCTTGTAGTGGGCGGTTCCGTCGCCGTTGGCATCGCCTCGGCCGTCGATATTCGCCGCGGGATCAAAGTGCACCTCATTGATGATGAGAGCACCGGACGCAGAGGTCGCCGGAAGCGCGATCAGCAGGGCAACTGCCAACCCAGCGACGCGATCACAATGGTTCATAGATCTACTCCTCTCGGTCCAGAGAGCATGTTGCGCAGGCATGGCATGCCGCACGCCCGATAGCGCCAACACGGCATCGCCCCTCAGTCCGTTATGTCGGCATTCCGCCCCACCCACTTAAAGGGAAGCGGGTTTTCCCCGCGCTTTTTTTTCCAACCCGGTCCAAGCTATGCTGCGGCAACGCCTCAATTCGCCTCCCACAGCAGAGAAACCCCATGGAATCGCCCCCTTTCAGCGCCCTCGCCCAGTACTACGACGCAGTCATGGGCTCGGTCGACTACGACCAGTGGGCCACCTACATCCTGCAGGTGCTCCAGGCCCACGGCGCCACCGAATCCGCCGCCATCGCCGATCTCGGCTGCGGCACCGGCGCCATCGCCCGCCGCCTGGCCGCCGTCGGCCACCCGGTTGTCGGCATCGACCTGGCCCCCGCCATGGTCACCACCGCCCGCGCGCGCGGCGGTCCGATCCGCTACGGCATCGCCGACATCCGTCATCTCCCCTTCCGCGGCCGCCATTTCGCCGCCGCGGTTTGCCTCTTCGACACCATCAACTACCTGCTCACCCCCGCCGATCTCACCACCACCTGTGCCGAAGCCGCGCGCATCCTCCGGCCCGGCGCCCCCTTCGTTTTCGACCTCAACACCCCCTTCGCCTTCGAGAACTACTGGTGTGGCGAGGAGCAGGTGATTGTCAACGACCCCGACCTGGTTGCCATCTGGGACGGTCGCATGGAGAGCGACACCATCGCCCGTCTCGATCTCACCCTCTTTCACCCCGCCGACACCCCCGCCCTCGACGCTCCCGGCGCCGCGCAACTCTTTCAGCGCACGGTCGAGGTCCACCGCGAACGCGCTCACAGCGAAGCCGAAGTCCGCGCCGCCCTCAGCGCCGCCGGCTTCACCGCGATCGAACGCTACGAACACCTCACCGACGCGCCCCCCACTCCCGAAAGCGAACGCATTCTCGTCGTCGCCCACGCCCCCTGACCCTATGCACGCTCCGTC
>JALXCG010000085.1 GCA_026991065.1 Gemmatimonadota bacterium
CGGGGTGAATCCGGAGATTGCGATCATGGCGCTGGCCACCCTCTGCGCGCGGCGCGCGCTGGGGATCGAGCTTGGGGGGCGTCCGGACCGGGGCCGCCGGCGGCGGGTGGGCTGAAAACTGCTGGACGCTCCGCCTGCGCTGAGCTAAGTTGCTGTGTTGGTCACACTCCACGCGGAGCGTCCGACCACCCTTTTTATGGGGGCGATCGGCTTCGACGGGGTCGGTGATCCGTCAGCAGCATGTCGAGTTGTCGCAGACTCGTAAAACGGCGGCAAAATCCAATTGCCAACGATAACTTGGCCCTCGCGGCGTAATTAGGCCGCGCGTCTCGCATCCATCGGCCCGGCGGCGGATGCAGAGGCGCCGACAATCCGGGACGCTTGCGGTTTCCCTGCCGGTAGGGGAAGCGCCGGCGTAACCAATTACCGGCTGGCGCCACGCGGCCCCGTCCATCGGGCCGCGCGGGGCGAGATCAAAGGTGGAACAAACATGTAGCGGCTGTCGGTGGTTCGGCTTCGGACGCGGGTTCGATTCCCGCCGCCTCCACCAGCTTGAAAAAGACAACCCGTCTCTCCGGGGGGCATTCGCCGGGGCGACGGGTTTTCTGTTGCCTCTTGTGTTCAAAGGGGGGAAGTCTCCAAGCGGGAGTCTGGTTGACCTCTGCTTTATTCAGATAGCTCGCCAACTGGAAAGAAATCTGACCGGTTGTTTGCATGGTTAGCAAGAGTGGTTTTCTGGGAAACCCGGGCTTACTCCACCACCACCGGCAGGTAGCCGTTCAGCCACTCCCGGGGATCGGGGCCGATGCGGAGCATCAGGGCCTGGGTGCCGACCGGAGTCGCCTGCGGGATGTCGAAGCGGAAGAGCAGTTCCTGGGTTTCACCGCTTTCCAACGCCAGCGGCGTTTCCGCCAGGCGCTGGTGGAAGGCGGGGTTCTGAGAGAGGTAGCCTTCCAGCCAGAGGCGGGTGGAGAGAGCCGTGGCGGTGGGGTTGGTGACCTGCACCTGGACCTGGAACTTCTCACCCGGGTGGGCCACCGAATCGACGGCGGTGAAGGCATCGATCCGCACCGCGGACGGTTCCGCGCTCCAGATGTCGATGTAGCTGCCGCCGGCCACGATGGCGTAGTCGAGCAGACCATCGGCATTGATGTCGCCGATGCCGCAGACCGGTTCACCCAGGGCGTCGCCGAGCGCGCCGACATGGGTGTTGTCGACCTGGGAATCGGGGAAGCGGGCGCCGTAGCTGACGCAGGCGCGGCCCGGTGGATTCCAGAAAGCGCCGGAGAGCCAGTCGCCGATCAGCAGGTCGTCGCCGCCATCGCCATTGAGGTCGCCGAGTGGAGAGATGTCGTTGCCGAAGGTGGCGGCGCTGGCAGGGTCGGTGATGCGCCAGTCGGGCTGGTTGTCCATGGCCGGACCACCCCAGTAGGCGTGAACCACGCCGCCGCTGCTGCCCCAGGTGTCGGCGGCGGCCAGATCGGCGTAGCCGTCGCCATTGAGGTCGCCGGCGAAGCAGTTGATGGCGCCGAACTCCGCCCAGGGGGCTTCCGGATCGATCAGGATGCGGTCGGGTTGGTCGTCGAGAGCGGGACCGCCGTAGAAGAGAAAGATCGCCCCTTTCCAGTAGCCGTTGACCCAGCGCAGCGACTGGCCCACCAGAAAGTCGGTCCAGCCGTCGCCGTTGATGTCGGCGCGACCATCCAGAGTGGAGCCGAAATAGCCGCGCTCGGTGTCGCCGTCGAGGATGAGGTCGGCTTCGGCGTCCACTTCGGGACCGCCGAAGTAGAGATAGACCCGGCCGGTATTGTCGCCACCGGCGTCATGTTTCACGGCGCAGACGCCGAAATCGTCGTAACCGTCGCCATTGATATCGCCGAGGATCGAGACACTGGAGCCGAACCAGTCGGCGTTGTGTTCACCCTGCATGGTGAGGTCGGCGATGGTGTCCATTGGGGCGCCGCCGAAATAGATCTGGGCCAGGCCGCTTTTGTAGTTGGCGAAGCCCTGGCCGAGCAGCAGGTCGTCGTAACCGTCGCCGTTGACGTCGCCGCGGCAGGAGATGGCGTGATCCATGAAATTGGCGCCGCTGGGGAGTTGGAACCGCAAGGAGGGTTCGGCCGGGAGTTCGGGTGCACCGAAATAGAGATAGGTGGTCTGCACCACCTCCGGCTCGAGCAGCACCGAGGCGGTGACCCAGTCGGTGATGCCGTCGCCGTTCAGGTCGCCGCGACCGTCGATGGCGAAGCCGTAGGCTTCCTGGCCGGGAGGCGTCAGGTAGCGCTGGAGCAGGAGGTCGGCACTTGCCGGCGGCGTGGTTGCGGCAAGCGCGAGGAGGAAGATGAGCCGGGGGGTGTGCATGGGCCTCTCCTTGGTTGGGGACGACTTCTGGATTGGGAGGACGCCGTTTCCATCTCGATGTGGGCTTACGGGGCGCCATTGGTCTATGCCAATCTCCTAAGAGATTACCCGCCGGTCGGTTCGATTGACCAGGAGCCTGTCGCGA
>JALXCG010000086.1 GCA_026991065.1 Gemmatimonadota bacterium
GAATCCGGCTGAGCGCGATCAACGGCAGCCCCTCGATCGCGCTGGCGTCGCAGCCCTCGATCGCCCGCATCAGCGCCACCCCGAGCCCCTCGATCTTGTAGGAACCGGCGCAATCCAGCGGCGCCTCCCGTTCCACATAAGCCTGGATCTGGGCCCTGCTCAACGGCTCCAGCTCCAACTCATGGCGCTCCAGGTGGCTCTCGACGCGCTCTCCCCGGCGCACCACCAGCGCCGTCAGCAGCAGATGGCGACGCCCCGCCAGGCGCATCAGTTGATCGATCGCCCGCCGCGCCGTTCCCGGCTTGCCGAGAATCTCTCCATCCAGCGCCGCCACCTGGTCGCTGCCGATCACCACCGCCTGCGGATGCAGCGCGGCCACCGCAGCCGCCTTTCCCGCCGCATGGCGGAGCGCCAACTCCCCGGGCACCAACCCCGCTTCCGGCCGCTCCTCATAGATTGGCGCCACCACCCGAAACGGCACCCCCAGGCGCGCCAGCAGGCGCCGCCGGTAGGGCGAAGTCGAGGCCAGGATCAGCTCCGGCGGCCCGCTCATCCCGCGGGCGCTCCCCAGCAGGCGAGAAACTGCTCCACAAAAAGCGGCAGCAGCTCCGTGGCCGCGCCCGCCAGGACCATCCCGCCGGCGGAGCGCCGCGCCAGGTCGGCAAAATAGCCCGCCTCGGGGTTCAGATCGATCAGCGGAACCCCCCGGCGGACCGCGATCCGCCCCGCCATCGCGGGCAAGCTGGTGGCCCCGGTGGTCCCCACAACCAGCAGCAGATCCATCGCATAGAACGCGCACTGCGCGCTCTCCGCGCGGAAGAGTTCCTCCGAATAGCATTCATCGAACCAGAGCACGTGGGGGCGCATCCAACCGCCGCACGACGCACAATGCAACATCTCCGCACTGCGCGGCGAGAGCGGCTCGGTGGCGCTGGCGGGCGCCTCGATTGAGTCCGGCAGCGGCCGCGGACGCCCCCCGCCGCAACCCGCCGCGCAGCGCATCAAGCCCAAATTGCCGTGAATCTCATAGAGGTGTTCCGGGTCGCTCCCGGCGCGCCGATGCAGCCCATCCACATTCTGAGTTACCAGCACCATGCGCGCGCCGATCCGCCGCTCCAGTTCCACCAGCGCATGATGAGCGGCATTGGGCTGTGCCTGCAGCGTGCGCGCGCGCCGATAGAGGTACCAGCCCCAGGAAGCGCGCGGATCGCGCCGGAAAAAGCTCCAAGTGGCCAACTCCTCCGGCGTGTAGTTGGCGGATCCGGCGGTCCAAAAACCATCGTCGCCACGAAATGTCGGGATCCCGCTCTCGGCGGAGATCCCCGCGCCGGTCAGCACCACGACCGCACCGCGAGCGCGCGCCACCGCCTGCACCTCGGGAGTCATCTCCAGTTTCATTGCCACGCCTCCGCCGGGGCGGCGGCCGCCGCTCCCGCACTCCCATCGACCAGCAGCAGACGCCCCCACAGATCGGGATTGATCCAGCACCAGGTCGAAGCATCCGCCGAAAACGACCACTGCCCGGCCGCCTCTTCGCCAAGAAGAATCGCGTTGAAGCCCGGCCGGTCTCCCGCGCGTGGTTCCCACCCGCCGCAGGCCGCCGCGGAGAGATCGAGGCGCACCCCCCAGCGTGGCGGCGGCGCCGGGGCCCGCGTCGCGGTGACCGCGGCGAGATTGCAGTCGGGTCGGGCCGCCGGCGGCAGCGCAACATTCGGTGGCGGCGCCACCACTCCCGGTGCCCGCTCCGGACCGCGCCAGCGCAGCGCCCAGGCGCATTCCCCCGCGTCGGTCGGACCGGCATGCGGCGCCGCGGCGGTGGCCATGATCAGGGCGATGGTCGCCCCCTCTTCAACCGCCGGCGGCGCCGGCCACTGCAGATCAACCACCAGCCCGCGCATCGACCACCCCACCCACGCCCGCGCCGGCGGCAGGTCCGCGGGCGGCGGTCCCGGAGGACTGGTCCGCCCGGGGCGACTCCAACGCAGCGGCAATCGGGTCTGCGCGCGGCCGCCGGGCGAAGTCGGCAGAACCGGCAGAAGCGGCGGAAGCGGCGGCACATAAGCTGCGCCGGTGCGCAGGAGGGCGGCCGGCAACCGATGCAACTCGTTCTCCTCGTTGCACACCAGCAGATCCTCGCCATCCCAGGCAATCCCCTCCGCCTGGCCGATCTCCAGCCGCGTTCGCTGCATCGTTCCGGAAAAAAACGGCGCTCCGGGGCCGCTCCGCTCAAACACCAGCACTTCATCATAAGTAAGCACTGCGAGCCGGCGCCCGTCCGGATGCATCGTCGCCCCGGTCACCAGCGAGGAGACCTCGAGCGTGTCGATCGGCGCCAGCCGCTGGCGGCTCTCCCGGCCGTCGATCTTGGCAAAACGAAAGAGCGTGCTGCGGCCCGTGCCGCGCTCCTTGGTCAGCAGATGCAGATGGCCGTCCGCAATGAAACTGGCCTCGGCATCGAAGCGTGGCGACCGTTTGCTTTTGTGCTTCTTTCCTTTCTTTTTCTTT
>JALXCG010000087.1 GCA_026991065.1 Gemmatimonadota bacterium
GCCATGGCCGGGGGCGGGATCGGCCAGCGCCTGATCCAAGGCAGTGTTCATCTGTTGACCGACTACGTCATTCGTGTCTCGTTCTTCGATTATGACAGCCTCCTGCAGCCTCACACCTGGACTCGCGCGAATTTCCAGTTGCAGATCATCCTCTTCGTTCTGGGGCTGATCGGCACAGTCGGCATCGCCAATCGCTCCGGTGGAATCGCCGGAGTGATGCGGGTGGTTCTGAAAACGATCCACGGCGCCCGGTCGGCCATGATCGCGACCTACGCCCTGGGAATCGCGATCTTCTTCGACGACTACTCCAATACGCTGATCGTCGGCAACACCATGCGCCCCCTGACTGACCGCTTGCGCATCTCGCGGGAGAAGCTCGCCTATGTGGTTGACTCAACCGCGGCGCCGGTCGCCGGCATCAGCATTCTCTCCACCTGGGTGGCGTACGAAATTTCTCTCTTCGCCGCACCCGCCGCCGAAATCGGGCTGGGGGACAACGCCTACGCGATCTTCCTGCGCACGATCCCGTTCCGTTTCTACTGTCTGGCCACGCTGCTCTTCGTCGCCCTCCTGGTATTCAGCAACAGAGACTTCGGTCCGATGCTCAAAGCGGAACGTCGGGCACGGCGAACCGGTGCCGTGATCCGCCCCGGCGGAGAGCCCACGATCTCCGCGGCACTTGATGCTTCCGGCTTTCAGGGGAACGGGCCCGCCCGTTGGTTCAATGCCGTGGGACCGATCGCCATGGTCCTTGCAGCGACCGCGGGCTGGCTCTGGTGGACCGGGCGCAGCGCTTTGACAACCACCGGCCTGCCGGGCTTCTGGACGCTCGATTACTGGCGCGCCATCCTGGAGAATGCCGATTCCGCCAAGGCGCTGTGCATTGCGGCATGGACCGGTTTCGCCTCGGCTTTCGTTCTCGCGACCTCCCAACGGATCCTCTCCCCCCTGGAAGCTCTGCGGGCCGGCATCTCCTCGTTCGGCGCGGTCACCAACGCCATCGTCATTCTGATTCTCGCCTGGGCGATCGGCGCAGTTTGTCGCGACCTGATGACGGCTCAATACTTGATCGCCCTGCTTGAAGGGCACATTCCACCACTGGTGTTTCCCGCGGGGCTTTTCCTGCTCTCCTGCGTGGTGAGTTTCTCCACCGGCTCCTCCTGGTCGACGATGAGCATCGTACTACCCAACACGATCTTTCTCGCTCACGCCATCGGCGCAAACTCCGCCATCGGGGCGGAAGCGATGACCATCGTCAGCATCGGCGCGGTTCTTGAAGGTTCGATCTTCGGCGATCACTGCTCGCCCATCTCGGACACAACGATTCTCTCTTCCACCGCAAGTGGTTCCGACCACATAGACCATGTCCGCACCCAGTTGCCGTACGCGGTTACCGTGATGCTGGTCGCACTTGGCTGCGGTTATATTCCCGCGGCCGCGGGAATTCCGGCCCTGGTATCGTGGACGGCAGGCGCCCTGGTTCTGTTTCTAATCGTCCGCCTTGTGGGCAAGAATCCGGAGACCCCGACGCCCTACAGGTAGGGTGTGGCGAGGCGCGCAATCCCATCGCGCAAGCGCACCGCGAAAGAGCGACCATCGACCTCTTCCAAAGTGACGCGCCGGGCCTTGCGGATGCGGTCGTCGATCTTGCGGTTGACTTCCGCGGCAACTCTCGGATCGTAGGTCTCCACATCCACTTCAAAATTCAGGCGCAGCGAGCGCGCATCCCAATTCGCCGAACCGAAAAGCGTCCACTGGTCATCGACCACCATCAGTTTCGCGTGGTCGAAGGGCGGAGGAGTCCAATAGACCTCGCACCCCTTTTCCAGCACCTGCCAAAGTTGCGCGGTGGAGGCCCACTGCACCAAAGAGAGGTTGTTCTTGGCCGGCAACACAATCTGTACCTCGATACCCCGTAAAGCAGCAGCCTCAAGGTCCGACATCAAAGAAGAGTCGGGCACAAAATAGGGAGTCACGATGCGTACCCGCCGCCGCGCGGTCGCCAGCGCACCCTTGAGCGTGAAATAGAGGGCGTGGATAGAGTTATCTGGCCCGTCAGGGATCACCCGGGCAAGCGAATCGCCGGCAAGCGCGGAAGCTTCGGGGGCCGCCGGAAAAAACGAGGCGTCCAGTTGCTCTTCGGTGCAGAAGAACCAGTCACGAGAAAAGACCCGCTGCAGATCACTCACCACCGGCCCATGCAGACGAAAATGGAGATCCGCGATCGCATCTTCGCGCGCGGAACGTTCAATCTCGTGGCCCTGCCGGATGTTCAGGCCGCCGGTGAAACCACACACTCCATCCACGATCATTAGCTTGCGATGGTTGCGCAGATTCAAATAGGGCAGGCGCGAAGGGATCAACGTCGGCAGGAAGGTGGCAACCGGAATGCCTTGACGGGCCAGCTCTTTTTCCATGGGTGGATAGGAGTAGTGCCCGCCCACGCCATCGATCAGTACCCGAACCGCAACGCCCCGCTCCTGGGCGCGGCGAAGCGCGGCCACAAACTCCATGCCGACGCGATCCCGGTCCAGAATGTAGGTGGCCAGCGTAATGGTCCGCCGCGCACCATCAATCGCTGTCAGCATGGCCGGATACGCGGCATCTCCATTCTCCAGCAACTCAACCCGGTTGCCGCGCCGCAAAGGGAAGGGGCTGACCTTCGCGATCAACCGCTCCAACGTGCGCAACTCTTCGGGAAGTTCCCGCAGCGGGGCGATGGTTGGTGTATCCAACCCATCCAGGTCGCCCGCCCCGGCCCTCGCTGAACCCGCGCGCAGCACACGCGCTTTGGACCGAATGCGGTTGATGCCGAAAATCCAGTAGAAAGCCGGCCCCACAAACGGCACCAACCATATGAACCCGACCCAGGCGATGGCTGCTCGCGGATCTCGCTTAAAAAGAATGGCGCGCACGCTCGTATACAGCGCCGCACCTATCGCCAAAATGCTGAACAGATACGGCCACAATGCCCGGAGCATGTCGGCGATCGTTTCTACCATGAGGGGATCATCTCTGCCCGGCACGATCACCGCAACCCATCTTCACCGATTGCCGGTGAAGATGGGTTTCTGCTCAGTGCGCGGCGGCAGTCCGAACCAGCGCCTTTGCTACGGAGCTTCGACCTCGAAAAGCCCCGCACCACCCATGCCGCCGCCAATGCACATGGTGACCAAGCCCAGGCCGCCGCCGCGGCGACGCAGCTCGTGAATCAGCGTGCTGGTGAGCTTGGCGCCGGTGCATCCCAATGGATGCCCGAGCGCGATCGCACCACCATTCACATTGACCTTCGCCGGCTCCAGACCCAACTCGCGCATCACATAGACCGATTGGGCGGAAAACGCCTCGTTTAACTCGATAAGATCGATGTCGTTCAAGGTCAAGCCCTTGCGCGCCAGCAGCTTGCGCACAGCCGGAATCGGGCCGATGCCCATAATGTCGGGATCCACGCCGGCAGTGACAAAGCCGCGGAAGTGCGCCAGCGGGGTCAAGCCACGGTCGGCGGCCGCGTCGGCGCTCATCACCACGGTGCAGGCCGCGCCGTCGGAGATCGGTGAAGAGTTCCCAGCCGTCACGCTGCCGCCCATGGTAAACGCCGGACGCAACTTCGCCAGACCTTCGAGATTGGTCCCGGCGCGCGGACATTCGTCCTGCTCAAGGGTCAACTCCCGCCACTCGCCTGGCGCCACCTGGACCCTCGTCGCGACCGGGATGCACTCATCGTCAAAGCGCCCGGCCTTGATCGCGGCGATCGCCCGGGCGTGGCTTTCAACGGCGAAAGCATCCTGCTCTTCGCGACTCACGCCAAAGCGTCGGGCAACCTCTTCCGCGGTATGTCCCATGGCCGAATATGCCTCGGGATAACGCTCCGCCAGGTCAGGGTTGGGCGCCGGTTTCAAGCCGGTCATCGGGACCATCGACATGCTTTCCACACCACCGGCCAGAACGATATCGGCGTTGTCGGTGGCAATCTCCTGAGCAGCGATCGCAATCGCCTGCAGCCCGGAGGAACAGAATCGGTTCACAGTCATCGCCGGAACTGAGTTGGGAATGCCGGCGATCATCGCAGCGATGCGGGCAACATTCATCCCCTGCTCAGCTTCCGGGATCGCGCATCCCATAACAATGTCGTCGATCTCTTCCGGCTTGAGTCCGGGAGTGCGCTCGACGGCGCCTTTGATAACCAGACCGGCCAAATCATCTGGACGGGTGTCACGAAGAGAACCCTTCTTGCCACGTCCAACCGGCGTCCGAAGGGTGGTGACGATCACAGCGTCGCGCATAACCGTTTCCTCTGTATCTGCGCGGGAACCCGCGCGGTCAACGGCGGACACGATCTCCCGTGAGACCGCATCCCCGAATTTGGTAGATCGTTGCGGGTCAATTGCGCAGGGGCTTACCCGTGGACAAGAGATGCTGAATCCGTTCCATGGTCTTCGGCTCCCCACAGAGAGAGAGGAAAGCCTCGCGTTCCAGATCCAGTATGTGCTGCTCATCCACCAGGGTGCCCGCAGCGACATCACCTCCGGTCAAGATACGCGCCACATGGGTACCCAGCTTGGCATCGAACTCCGAGATGTAGCCGCCGGTCTTGAACCCCTCGATGCCGACCTTCAGAGCGCCGAAGCCGGTTCTGCCGGCAACCGCAATCTTGGTCGGCGGTGCCGGGCGGAAGCCCTCTTCGATCATGTGCAGAGCCGCCATTTTCGCATCCGCCGTCAGGTGATAGCGATTGGCGGTAATGCGATCGGTTGGAGCGAGGAAGCCTCGCGCCTTCGCCTCGGCCGCGGAGAGCGAAACCTGCGCCTGCCCGATCAACTCGAAAACCCGTTGCACAACATGGAACGGCTCAACCGGCGTCTTTTCGGGGAAGCTCTTCATATAGCGGAAGAGCAACTCCTTGCAGCCACCACCCGCGGGCACCAACCCGACCCCCAACTCGACCAATCCGCAGTAAAGTTCGGCATGGGCCTGGATCCGCTGCGAAGCCATCATGATCTCGGCACCACCTCCCAGCGTCAGGCCAAATGGCGCAGCGACAACCGGTTTGTGGAAGTACTTCATGCGCAGCGTCAAGTCTTGCATGCCGCGAATCAGTTGATCCAGCGCATCCCAGTTCTGCGACATCGCCATCATCGCCACCGCCATCACATTGGCGCCCGCGCTGAAAGCCGTACCTTCATTGGTGATCACGATCCCCTGCCAGTCGTTGCCTTCCAGCAGTTCGAGGGCGTTGTTCGCTTGCTGCAGAATGTCATCGTCAAGGGCGTTCATCTTGGTATGGAATTCCAGACCGAGAATGCCGTCGCCGAGATTCAGCAGATCTGCGCCGGGATTGCGCCGGATGACGCCATCCTTGGCACCCTTGACTCGTGACAGAGGCAGTTCGCGCGGAGAAAGCGTCAGCGGACGGTACCGCTCCTCCCGAATGCACCAGTAGTGGAGAGCACCATCCACCTCTTTGTAAAACGACTCCGCGCCCCGGGCCAACAAGCGCTCCACAATTGCGGGAACCTCGCGGCCCTCGGCCCGCAGACGATCCGCGGTCTCCTTGACACCGTTGGCATCCCAACTCTCAAAGGGCCCCAACTCCCAGTTGTAGCCCCCGCGCATGGCGCGATCCACATTGTAGATGTCGTCAGCGATCTCGTTCACGATGTTCGCCACGTAGACCATCATTCCGCTCATTGCGGTCCACGCCGCCTTGCCGGCCCGGTCTTCATGGTTCAGCATCGCCCGGAAGCGCGCCTTGACATCGGCGATCCCCTTGGCCGCCGAGACCGAGGCAAACTTCGGCTTCTTCAGTTCCCGGTATTCCAGGGTGTCGAGATCAAGCACCAAGCGGCGAGTCTTGCCGTCCGGACCCTTTTCCTTCTTGTAGAACCCCTGTTTGGTCTTGTTGCCCAACAGACCTTTTTCAACCATGCGCGGAAGGAAATCCGGTATCTCCAGGCTACTCAGCTCTTTATCGTGCTTGCACGATGCCAGAACGTGCTTGCAAACCAGGAGCAGAGTGTCGATGCCGACCAGGTCACCGGTCTTGAAAGACGCCGACTTCGGCCGCGCCAGAGCGGGCCCAAAGATCGCGTCCACCTCTTCGACCGAGAATCCTTCCCGCCTCAAATCCCGAAAAGCCGCGAGAGTGGAATAGATCCCGATGCGGTTGGCGATAAAGTTGGGAGTGTCCTTGGCATAAACCACACCCTTGCCCAACACTCGTTCGCCAAACTCCGCCATGTCGGCAACGACCTGGGGATCGGTCTCAAGCAGCGCCACCACTTCCAGCAGCCGCATGTGACGGACCGGATTGAAGAAGTGGGTGATGAGGAAGTGGCGCTTGAAATCGGTATCCAATTCGGCCGTCATGTCGGCGGCGGAGAGCCCCGACGTATTGCTCGAAACCACCGCATCCGGCCGCCGCACTTTGGCAATTCGCGCGAAGAGATCGCGCTTGATATCGAGCCGCTCCACCACCACTTCGATGATCCAGTCGACCTCGCCGAGCTTGTCGAAGTCATCCTCAAGATTGCCGGCGGTGACCAGGGCGGCCGCGGACGGGTGGTAGAAAGCCGGCGTCGGCTTCCCTTTCTTGCATTTTTCGATGGCGTCCAGGGCCAAGCGGTTGCGAAATGCCGGGCTTGATTCATCGACACCTTTGGCGCGATCGGCATCGGTGTATCGGGGCACAATGTCTAGCAATAAGACGGGAACGCCGCATCCAGCGAGGTGGGCGGCGATACCGCTACCCATCACTCCGGATCCAATTACGGCGACCTTCCGGATGGTTCGGGCCATCTTGGTGAACCTCCAACGTGAGCAGAGGCCCGGTCGCGCATCCGTGCGATCCGAGGCGCGCTGCGTTGATTCTAAGGGGCGTGGGACGCGTCCTTGCTCCAGAGCCTAACGCAAATGGCGCAGTGCGTCAACGCAAGGAGTTTTCTCCTGGAACCCCTTCCCTCTGGCCTTTTTCTCTGCTTTGAGTAATCCTAGGATGTTGGAAAGCTTCTCCTCTGAAATGGGCTCCCCGCACCCCGCGCAAGGAGTCCGCGATCGGGATTCTGTTGCCATGCCTGCTTCTTCCAGCTCTTCGATTCTCCTCGCAGCTCTCCTCGTCACCACCCTTCCGGGCCGAGGTCTGGCGGCAACCGGCGCCCCCCCTTCCGCTCCCGCCGTCATCGCCGAGAACCCGGAATCCAACGTCTACTACGATTGGGAACGGCTGACGACCGACGGATTCGACAACCATGGCAATGACTACGCCTGGTCAGCCGAGGTTTTTCGCGATGAGCTTTATGTCGGCACCCTGAATCTGCTGACGGGTGGCCAGGTTTGGCGCAGTGGGGACGGCGACAATTGGGAACAGGTGGAGGGGGCTGGATTCGGCAGCGTGTTTAATGAGGGGATCCGCACGCTCATCGCCTACCACGGTTTGCTCTACGCCGGCACCAACAACACCACCACCGGTCCAGAGATCTGGCGCACGCGCAACGGCGTGGAGTGGGAGCGTACCTCCTTTCCCACCCGCATCGGAAATCTGTCGGTCCGTGCCGCCGCCATTTTCCAGGACCAACTCTACGTCGGCGTCTGGAATCAGCTTTTCGGCGGGCAGATCTGGCGCACCAACAACGGAATGGATTGGCAGCGGGTAGCCAAGAACGGGCTCGGCCGAATCACCAACCAGGATTTCTCAGTGCTCCAGGTCTTCACCTCGGACGACGGCATCGAACGCCTCTATGCGGGCACCCTCAACCCGGTGCGCGGAGGCGAACTCTATCGCAGTGAAAACGGCGTCGATTTCGAGCAGGTCGTCGAGGGTGGCTTCGGCACCCTCTTCAATCAGGCGATCTGGTCCGGTGCCGTGCTGGATGACTGGCTCTGGGTCGGCACCATGAACATCCTCTTCGAGTATGAGATCTTCCGCTCCCGCGATGGTGTGACCTGGGAACAGTTGCCGCCTCCCTATCCCGGCAATTTCCAAAACCACTATGCGTGGGACATGGGGGTGTTTGACGACCGAATTTTCGTTGGGTCGCTGAACATCCTCGATGGCGCCGAACTCTACGCCTTTGACAATGACCCGGTCTCCGATCTGATCATGCTCAACGGCTTCGGTCGGGTGACCAACTATGGCGTGCGGGTGCTTGAAGAGTTCCACGGCGATTTCTACGCCGGCACCGCCAACCCCAATGATGGTTGCGAGATGTGGCGCACGCCAAGCGCTTCACCGCGGCGCCCGCGGCGCGATTCGCGCAAAGACTAGGAGCGTGTCGCGCATTGTCTTCACGTCGCCGCGCACTCGTTCCTGCTCCGATCTCTGCGTTGCTAAGTCCTTGAAAGGCAACCAGCCTTCCTGCGGACTCAGCGCCTTGATCTCGAAACAGGCCCGAATACGGGGCTCGAAAGCCAATGCGCGACACGCTCCCAGGAGTCTGTGGCGCAGCAACGCCTCAACTG
>JALXCG010000088.1 GCA_026991065.1 Gemmatimonadota bacterium
ATGCCGGCAACGGTGACTATCACCTGTCGAGCGCCTCGCCCTGCATCGACGCCGGCAGCAACACGATGGTCGAACACGCCACCGATCTGGACGGTGTGCCGAGCATACTCGATGGTGCCTGGAACGGCTCTCTAACCGCGGATATCGGTTGCTACGAGTACACCGAAGTCTCCTCCACCCTGAGCGGCAGTTACCAGCAGGGCGGTGACCTTGAGCTGACAGTAAAGGGCCCCGCCAACGCCCCCTTCAGCGTCTACGCGGCCACCGACACCGCTTCCTATCCGCTGGCCGCGGACCCCGGGCTCCTCCATCCACGCTATGGAACGGTTCTGCTCGATGTTGCCCGGCTCTATTCCGAAACACCGGTCGCCGGCGGCAGCACCGACTCCACCGGGACCGCCACTCTAACTCTGCCGCTTCCACCCGGGAGCGCGGGAAGGTATGTCGCGCTGCAAACCGCGGTGGATGCCCCGGACGGGAGCGGCCACGGCCAGGGTACCGAGGCCGAGACCTTTGTCATCCAGCCCTGAGCGGTGCGCGGCAGAACCCACTGTCCACGCACCAATCCTCCGCCGCGCCGGGCCTCAGTTTTCCGAGCGCGGCGGAGCGACGCAAGGATAGCGCACGACAACTTCCTCGAATATCAGATTGGACGTCGTTGCGGAACTCGGATCGTCGTCACAATCCAGAATCAGGGTGCAAAAAGCTCCTGCAGCAAATCAAGTGTCTTTGCCTGAGTGCTCTTGCTGATTGTTCCCAATTTCCTTACAAGCCTCCGCTTGTCAACAGCGCGGATTTGATCAAGAACGATCTGGCCCCTCTTTCGTTGAAAGGAACAGGCAATTCTCGTTGGGTAGCTTCTCCCTTTTGTTGTCATCGGAGCCACGATAACGGTTGATATGTGGTGATTCATTTCGTTTGGTGAAATGATGAGACATGGTCTCGTTTCTTGTATTTCGTGTCCAACTGTTGGATCCAGGTTGATGAGAAACACCTCGAAGCGATTTACTTCCATTCCCATTCTTCCTCTGCCCATCGACTCTCTGGAAGCTCTATCAACCTGTCATCTCCATTCTTCGACATTGCTTTGAATGCTTCTTCCCAGTTTCTTCTGGACTGGGTGATCGGCCTGATGACGAGTTCATTGTCGTGTACTTCAAGTTCGACTTCGCCACTGAGACCGCACTGTTCGAGTATGGGTTTGGGGATTCGGAGTCCCAAGGAATTGCCGATTTGGATTATGGAAGCTTTCATAATTGCCACCTGATGGTTGTTCTTGTAAATACAATGTAATTACATCAATAACCCATGTCAATTCCCCTCTTCAGAAGCACAACAACCCTGCGCGCCTCGTGCCTTCACACAACCGGGCCGCTCCCATCTCAAAGGCGCACCGGTGTCCGCAGCCACCCTGCACCGTGCGCTCTGACCACCCAAGGGGCCAACAGCCAAGACCTTGCAGTGCCCTCGTCCGCCGTCCCCTCCCGGGTCCCACCGCGTGGCACGCCATGGGGGCGGGCTCACCGCCCCAGACCACGCACTCCATCTTATTCCGGCCCGAAGTTCGTCCCACGCTCGGCGTCCTGCGTGCTTCCCGACCCACCGCCCGAACGCAAGCCGGTTTCCCGCGCCGGTATTCTACCCTCCACCGAAACCTTGCGGATTCTCCTCAATGATCGGAAAACGTGTACGCGTGGTGAAGAGCACGCGGTCGAGCAGAAGCGGTGCCGCGGGCAGTTCGATGTTCCACTCTCTGATGCCTTCGGCCAGGCGAAAACGGCCCAGGTTCACCCACCACCAGCCGTGGGGGGATTCCACCGGCGGCGCGACGCTGGAGTTGGCGGCGGCGATCGACACAGAAGGCGCGGTCTGCTCCTCGCCGGGTTGTTCCCGGCGCACCCGCAGCCAAACCATGTAGTCGTCCCATTCCGGCATCTCCGTGCGCAGGAAGATCCGGCCCGGGCCGGTCGCCAGGCGCACCGCCCGGCCGCCCCAGGCGGTGGAATCCATCACACTCACAAAAGGCCCCAGATCGTTGCAGGTCTCGATCTCGCGATATAGATCCTTGTGATAGGAGCCCGTCTTCCAGCGATCGTACATCCAGCGAGCGCAGGAGATGCGGGTGGGATCGTGCACCCCGGGCGTGTCGATGGCGTGAATGAGCCCGGATGTGTCCTGGAAAATTACTTCCGTGTCACCGTCCCGGTCGAGATCGGTGATTACGCCATTGCCGAAGTTGTTCCACGGAAGATCGAAAGGCCACCCCTCCACGACGCTGCCATCCAGGTTCAACGCCCACAGCCCCGGCTGTGAGCCGCCGACAAAGATCTCCGGCGCGGGATCTCCGTCCAGGTCCGCGATCAAGGCCTGGCACTCAATGATCCCGGGGCCATACCAGGGCCAATGGGGCGGAATCTGGCCGCCGGTGTCGAAAAGGGTGAAGATGCCTGAATAGGAGGGGCTGGCCACAGCCTCGATCGGACCGTCGTTCCGGCCGAAGGGG
>JALXCG010000089.1 GCA_026991065.1 Gemmatimonadota bacterium
TGGTGAATGAGCTGGAAAACAACATCATCAGCGGTCTCATTCTGGTGGTGGTGATCCTGCTGCTTTTTCTGGGGCTGACCAACTCTTTCTTTGTCGGGGTCGCCATCCCCTTCTCCATGTTGATCGCCTTCATTCTGCTGCGGGCGCTCGATATCACCCTGAATATGGTGGTGCTCTTCTCCCTGATCCTGGCACTCGGGATGCTGGTGGACAACGCGATCGTCATTGTGGAGAACATCTACCGCCACCGCGGTCAGGGCGAATCGGCGGTGGATGCCGCGCGTCACGGCGCGGCCGAAGTATCGGGAGCGGTGATCGCTTCCACGTTGACCACGCTCTGCGCGTTTGGCCCCATGATCTTCTGGCCGGGGATCATGGGCGAGTTCATGAAATACCTGCCGATCACGGTCAGTCTGACGCTGGCGGCGTCGCTGCTGGTGGCGCTGGTTTTCAATCCGGTGCTTTGTGCGCGCTTTATGCGTCTGCCGCGCTCCGCCCGGAGGGGCGCCGCGGATGCACCTGATGCACCCGGCGCTTCTACCGAGGAAGCCCGTGGCATCGGCGATCGCCTGATCGCTTTTGGCCTGCGCACCTATGAGCCGACCCTGCGCTGGGCGCTGCGGCACAAGTTTCTCACGCAGTTCGGCATGCTGGTCGCCCTGATCGGCGTGGGGGCCCTGTTCGCGGTCTTCAATGCCGGGGTGGAGCTTTTTCCCGATGTTGAGCCGCGCATCGCCTATGTGGCGATCGACGCCCCCTCCGGCACCCGCATCGATGTGAGCGATGCCTACACGCGGAGTGTGGAGCAGGAGGTTGCGCAAGTGCCGGAGCTGGTCGCCTACACCGCGCAGGTGGGGGCGACCAACGGCGACGGTTTTTCCGGAGCGGCCCAGGCCCCGGCCAACAAGAGCCTGGTTACCATGGAGTTCATCGACCAGGATGAGCGCCAATACTCCTCCCGCAACAGTCTGGAGAAGTTGCGCGAGCGGCTGGCCGCATTTACCGGCGCCCGGCTCACCATCGACAAGCAGGAGGAGGGACCTCCCACCGGCAAGCCGGTGAACATCGAGATCTCCGGTGACGACTTCGAGACTCTCGGCACCCTCGCGCTGCAGATCGAGGAGCGCATTCGCAGCATTCCCGGCCTGGTCGACATCAAAGACAGTTTCGATCGCGGCTTGCCGAAGATCGAGATCAAGCCGGATGTGGACAAGGCGGGCCGCCTGGGGTTGCGCACGCTCGACATCGCCGGCACGGTGCGCACCGCGCTGCACGGCGCGGAGACCACCAAGTTTCGCCTTGGCGAAGATGAATACGACATCCGTGTTCGCTACCGTGAATCGCGCCGGCGCAATGTGGAGGACCTGGAAAACCTGCCGCTTTTCCACGAAGGGAAGCAGATTCCGCTCTCCGCCTTCGCCGATGCGCATTTCACCACCGGGCTTGCCGCGATCACCCGGATCGACGCCCGCCGCGTGGTCACGGTGAGCGCCGATGCCGCCGCCGGCTTCAATGGCAATGCTCTGCTGGCGCAGGTGCAGCAGCAACTCCACGATTTTCATCTGCCGTCCGGCTACACTTTGAACTACACCGGCGAGAGCGAGGATCAGGCCGAGGCGAGCGAGTTTCTCAGTCAGGCGTTTGTGCTGGCGGTGATGCTCATTCTGGTGGTGCTGATTGGCCAGTTCGGAACGGTGATGGTGCCGCTGGTGATCATGAGCAGTGTCATTTTGTCGCTGATCGGGGTCTTCATCGGCCTCATGGTGACGCGCACTCCCTTCGGCATCATCATGACCGGTGTGGGCGTGATCTCTCTGGCGGGGATCGTGGTCAACAACGCGATCGTGTTGCTGGACTACGTGTTGCAGTTGCGCCGACGCGGCCTGCCGAAGCTGGAGGCGATCGTGACCGCCGGCAAAACCCGCTTCCGTCCGGTGATGCTCACCGCGATCACCACCGTGATGGGGCTGATTCCGCTCACCACCGGATTCTCGATCGACTTCATCCGCCTCTTCCAGGGCGATTTCGCCCATGTGGTGATCATCGGTGGCCAGTCGAGCCAGTGGTGGGGGCCGATGGGCGTGGCGGTGATCTGGGGACTGGCGGTTGCGACTTTCCTCACCCTGGTGATCGTCCCGGTGATGTACGCCAGCATCGATCCGATCAACAGGATTCTCTATCGCTTATTGATCGGCTGGTGGCGGCGGCCCGAGCAGGAGTTGTAGCCGCCGCCCTATTTCAGGAGCAGCATCTTGCCGGTGGTCTCCAGCCCCGCTGCCTCCAGCCGGTAGAGATAGAGACCACTCGGCAGGCCCCCTGACCCATGTCCACCAACTGTGGACCGCAGACCGGTCACCAGGAGGCGAAGAAGGTGAGTAACACTACACTGCCGCGATGTTCGGAGAGGGTGAAGGAGGGGCCGTCCAGGACCGGCAGGGTGAAGTCGGGCGCGGGATCGCCGACCCCCAGATCGGGGCCGTTGCCCTCCAGAACGACATGCAG
>JALXCG010000090.1 GCA_026991065.1 Gemmatimonadota bacterium
GATCACATAGGCCGGAGTCAGCCCCTCGATGGCGGAAAGGGCGTTGCAATAGGAGATGGCATCCATCCAGGAGACCTCTTCGACCGGGCAGTCGGGACAGTCGGCGAAACGGGCCGGGTTGTTGCCAACGGCGTAGCGCCACTGGGCCTGGGTAATCTCGGTCTGGGAGAGGAAGAAATCGCGGGTGAGAACGACGCGATGGGCGGTTTCATCCGTGCCGCGGCCAAGTTCGTCGCGCTCCGAGCCCTGGGTGAAGGTGTCGGCGTGGACGGCGATCATGAATGGTTTGTTGCGGTCAGTGAAGCCGATTTCGAGGTCGCTGCGCGTGCTGTCGAGCGCTGCGGTGGGCGGGGTGATGGGGGTCGACGGTGCGGCAACGGCGGTTCCCAGGGCGCAGAGCAGCAGAGCGAGCAGCGAGGGCAGGGTGCGTGGCGACATGATGGGGTTCGGCAAGGGGTGGAGTGGCGTGCTGCATCCCGAAGGTTGCATCCGAGGGCAATCTCTATTATCCATATGAGCAGGGTAATTTCTAGCATCCGGCAAGCGCCGGTTTGGAGACGAGCATGTTGGCCTCACGCCCAGCAGTCATTGTAGCTGTCGCCTTGGCATCGGCGACTTCCGCGGTATCTTCGCCCGGACACTTCGAGCGACTCTTCCGCCAGACCGGCGCGACCGAGTCCGACGCTCTCGGCAGCCGGATCGCAGTGGGCGACTGGAATGCCGACGGCCACAATGACCTGGCGGTTGCGGCCACGCTCGCCTATTCGCACGTGGGTCTGATCTACGTGATCTACGCGAGTGCGGATTTCCCCGATTCGGTGCACATGGCGATCATCCCGGGGCGAAACCGCGGCGACATGGTGGGTTTCGCCCTCTCCGGCGACGGTGATGTGAACGGAGATGGGATTGATGATCTGCTGATCGGTGCTCATCTGCGCCCCACTCCCTCCGATGTTCAGGTGCACTTCGGTAGCCAGCAGGGGCTTTCCGAAACACCGAGTATGGTGCTCTACGGTGATGTGGAGCGGGACTATTTCGGCTACAGCGTGGCGGCGTTCGATGTGAACCGTGACGGCTGGAAGGATGTCGTGGTCGGTGCGGATGACGATGGCACGGGTCTGCAGGGGGCGGTCTGGACCTTCTTCGGCGGCCCGGAACTGGATCCGGTGGTGGATGATCTGATCATCGGCTACCCGCGGTATACGGATAATCTGGGGTCCAACCTGGCGGCGATGGGTGACGTCACGGGGGATGGTTTTCCCAACCTGGTGATCGGCGATCATGACATCAAGCCGATCCACACGAACGGCTACGGGCGCGCGTTCCTGACCACCGGCACCGACGCAGGAACACTGGAGAATCTCGATACGCTGCCCGGTGCGCAGTATCAGTGTCAGTATAGTTGGGGGCTGGCGGCGCTGGGCGATTGGGATGGCGACGGGTTTGAGGATTTTGCGATCGGCGCGCCGCGCTACGACGCGATGCTACCGGATCAGGGCAAGGCAACCGCGGCCGGGCACCTGGAGATTTTCCACGGTGGCAATCCGTTCATTCCGGAAACGGCGGACACGCTCAATGGGCCGGTGAAGCTGGCGCGCTTTGGCGAAGCGGTGTGGGGCCGGGCGGATGTAGACAAGGATGGCTGGACCGACATGGTGGTGGGAGCACCAGGCTACAACCAGAGTCGGGGACGGGTGACGATCTATTTCGGGGGCGAAGGCGTGACCTTGGCAACGGCGCGCAGCCAAACCATTGACGGTACCAATCCCGGTTCAGAGTGGGGCGTTGCTGTTGGCTTGGGCCTCGACCTGGATCTGGATGGCTGGCAGGAGTTCGCGATCGGCGCCGCGTATGACTCGGAAGAGGCGTACCGCACCGGTGCGTTCGAGATCTGGGAGTGGACCCCCAATACCGAGGCGGAGGTTGCGGAGCGCTGATTGCTGTGGGGAGACCGGGGGCGCGACCGTGGGCGCCGGCTCCTATTTGAGCAGGACGATGCGGCGGTCGCTGAGAATGGTGCCAGCGCTGCGCAGGCGGCAGAGGTAGACGCCGCTGGGCAAGCTGACCGGGTTCCAGGTGACCCGCTGAAGGCCGGTGCCAAGCAGTTCTCCCTCTTGCAACGTGGCGACGCATCGGCCGGCAAGATCATGCACCGTCAGGGTGACTCGGGTGGGGTGCCGGAGTTCATAGGTGAGGGTGATGCGTGGATTGAAGGGGTTCGGAGCGGCCCGCAGGAGGGGGGCAATCGTGGGGTCGAGCAGCGGCGCGGGGTCGCCGGGAGCGGCGATGGCCAACTCCGGGAAGTAGGCACGCTGAACGAGGGTGGTATCGACCACGAAAGGGTTGGGACGGCCGCTCTGGTCGGCGGCGATCTCCCAGGTGCGATCAACCTCGTGGGCGTCGACCGGATCGAGACTGTGCCAGAGCAGAAGCACATCCTTCTGCCGGCCGAAGAAGGTTGGATCGGCGGCGTCGGCCTGGCTCTTGTACATGGTGTAGAAATAGAACATGGAGCGGGCGACGTTGCCCTTGTGATCTTCCCGCGGCTCAAAAAGGTTGTTGGTGTCTTCCTCGCTGTAGGCGTCGATGTGACTCCCGGGGATCTGCCCCTGGTTGTAATCGAGTCGCCACCAGCGGTCGGTGTCGCGGTCGGGGCTCTCGGCGAAGGGGAGTGAGCCACGGGCGCTGTTGACATCGGCGCGGGTGGCGTAGAGGTGGTGCATGTCGCTCTTGGCGTTGCCGCTGGCGCCCTTGCTTTGCGGCCAGGTGTGTTCGCAGTTGAGACCGTTGCGGGTGGCTTCGGAGCGGGGGCTGTAGCGCGGGTCGAGATACGCGGTGTAGCCGGTGTAGACGCAGGTCAGAGAGTCGCCGTGGTTGTCGATCGTGCCGTAGAGTTCGTCCCGGGCATCATCATAACTGAGGACGTGATAGGGCTTGTAGGCGTTGACCAGGGCGCTCAGGAGGGCGTCGCCGGTGAGTTCGGGGAAGATCGGCGTATCTTGTGCGAGAACCGGGGCGGAGTGGGTGAGAAGAAGTGCGCAGGCGACCGCGATGGGAGCCAGAGGGAAGGCTGAAGAGAGAGCGGGAAGCGGGGGGCGCGAAGGAGTTTTCATGCTTTGAAGTCGATTCTTGCGGCGGGGCGCCGGTGGGGATCAGCGGAGCGCGGTGGCGCCCTCTGCAACAGTGGGTTTTGCGGCCGAAAAAGAGTAAGCTCCGAGGCGATTGGAGAAACCCATGCCAAAGATCTCGGCCCATTTTCAGAATCGTCAGCCGTCCGCCATTCGCCTCGCGAGCATCCGTTTCGCCGCTCGGGAAGATGACACCGAGGCGATCAACGTGGCGATCGGGAATGTCTCGCTGCCGCTCCACCCGGCGATGCAGCGGCGCTTGCGCCAACTCGGGCGAGAGTTTTTTGCCGACGGTGTGGTCAAGTATACCGCAACCGTGGGCGCTCCCGACACGCGCGCCGCATTTCTGCACATTTTGGCCAGCAGCGGTCTGGCGACCGAGGGGTTGCAGGTGCTGGTCACCGATGGCGGCAGCCAGGCGATGGAGCTGATGATCACGGGTCTCTGCGGGCCCGCGGGGAGTGCTGAGCAGCCGCTCTTGGTGATCGACGCGGCTTACACCAATTACCGCGCGCTGGTGGAGCGGGTTGGGCGTCGGGCGGTCTCCATTGCGCGCCGTCTGAATGATGACGGGAGCTTCTCGCTGCCGGATCCGGAGAGCATCGTGGCGACGATCCGCGAGCATCGTCCCGGCGCGCTGGTGGTCATTCCCTACGACAATCCCACGGGGCAGTTCTACTCGCAGGAGGCCTTGGTCAGGCTGGCGCGGATCTGTGTTGACCATGATCTGTGGATGGTGAGCGATGAAGCCTATCGGGAACTTTTCTTCACCGGCGGGCAGGCCTCCAGTGTTTGGGCGCTCGATGAGCGGCAGGTGCCGGGGATTCAAGGGCGTCGGGTGAGCATTGAAACCGCGTCCAAGGTATGGAACGGCTGCGGCCTGCGCATCGGAGCGCTGATCACCGATCACGCCGAGTTGCATGCCCGGGCGCTGGCCGAATACACCGCCAATCTCTCCGCCAATGCCATTGGACAGGCGCTCTTCGCCGCGCTGGGAGAGGAGTCGGCGGAGGATTTGCACGCTTGGTACCGGCGGCAGCGCGCCTATTACAGTGGCATGATGCGAGCCTTCTGCGACGAGATCCGGGAGCAGTTGCCCGGCATCGTGGTTTCGCGGCCGGATGCATCGCTCTATTCGGTGGTGGATGTGCGCAATCTGGTTGGTGCCGATTTTGACGCGCGCGAGTTCGTTCTCTGGTGCGCTTCGGAAGCGGCGGTGGAGTTGGATGGGGGGCGCCCGACGACTCTGCTGGTGGCGCCGATGGCGGGTTTCTACGCTCCGGAAGAAGCCGCGCGTGGACGCACGCAGATGCGCATCGCCTATGTCGAGACTCCGCGGCAGATGGCGCGCGTCCCGCGCCTTTTCGCTGAATTGCTGAGGGAGTATCTGCGGAAATAGCGGGCGAATTTGCGCGGGGTGATTCACTTCGGTGCGCCGGAACGGTGCGGGCAAACAATAAGCTCGCCGCTCATATTGCGAGGTGACAAGGGCTCCCGCGTGTGTTAGAGATGAACCATGATGAAACGCAAACGTGGGCGTCCCCCCGGCCCCCCAGGTAGTCCACTGGGGGAACGCATTCGCAGCGAGCGCCAGGCGCAGAATCTCAGTCAGGCTGCGCTGGCGGCCCGGATCGGCTGTAGCCAAAAGGCTGTGAGCCAGTGGGAGTCGGGAGCCCGAACCCACATCTCCGCTCATTATGCGGTGCGCATGTGTCAGGCCCTGCCGGGCCTCAACCCGATGGATGTGTTTCGCCTGGTGGCGGCGAAAGAGCAGTTGAAGGCGGGCCGGGCCGGTGGTTCAGGCAACCCCGGAGGCGCCACCGGCGCGGCTCGCGCGGCCAGCGCAACCGCTGCCGCTGTGCCGGCATCCGCGCTCGCCGCCGCGGCAGCGGTAACCAGCGAGATAACAGCGCTCCTGGCGGCTGCCGGAGCTTATGTCGAAGAGGGCGCCGAGCGCGGTCCCGAAGCGCTGGCCGATGGCGCAATGGAAGGGCATGTCGATGCCCTGGCACTGGCCCACGAACGCGCCAGCGCCCATGTCGCGGCCGGCGAGTTCGCCGCCGCTAGTCAGGACTTCGAGTTGTTGGCCGGTCTCAGCCGCGATCTCAACATGCTCTATCGCCTGAGTTGGGCGCGCAGCTTGCTGGAGCTTGGCAAGCTGGATGAGGCAGCAAGACTTCTGGTGTCGATCGATGGGCGGGTCGCTCTTCTGGCCGAGGCATTGCTGGAGTCGCTGCGCGGTTCAGCGGCAAATTGAGGCCGGCGTGGTGCGGCCCGGCGTGACGCCGAAGGGGCGAAAGCCCGCCCAATAGTAGGGGTGGCGCCCGGCACCCGGCGTCGACCGCGCGTTGCGCCTGGCCTCTTCCAGCAGCACTTGCCGAGCGCTGCGCAGGGCTAGCGCCGGATCCATGGAATGCTCCGCGAGTGCGCGGTAGAAGTGGTCGATGAGTTCCGCGGTCGCCTCATCGGCGGCACGCCAGAGCGACGCGACCACCGGCCCCGCTCCGGCCTGGGCAAACGCTCGCACCAAGCCCAGCAACCCCTCGGTCGGCGAGAGACGGCCGCCGCCGGCTTGACAGGCGGTGATCAGTACCAGGGGGCGCCGCCGCAGCGCAATCTCGGCGATCTCATAGGCGAGGAGAAGACCGCATTCGGGAGCACCGGTGCCCAGCCGATCTCGACTCACGTTGTCGGGATCCCCGGTGGCGGCATTCTCCGGCCCGAGCGCTGCGGCGAGTACCAGGCCGCTGTAGTGAGCGTCATCGAGATCGATGAAACCATGGCAGCCCAGGTGAATCAGGCGGGCTGCCGGAGCGTGTTCGCGGTATGCCTCGATGGTAGACTGGGCGCCCGCGAGGTCGACGATGCGAGCACCGGGGAAGCAGCGACGTAGAGTTGCCGCTTCCTGGCGAGTTCCCGGCAGGGGACCGAAGCGGCGGCCGGGCGCGAGGTGGGCAGGGCCGACCTCTTCGGCGGATCCGGCCGCGGCGATGCGCGCACTCTCAACACCGCCCGCAGGAGCGTCATCGGCGCGGCCCAGTGGATCGGTGAGGGCCAGGATTGCGAATCGCTCTTTCGCGGCGAGTGGATCATTCGCTTGCTCCGCCGCTGAAGCGGATCGCTGGTGGCGCAGTTCGGCGGCAAGCAGCGTGGCAGCGGTGGCGTAGCTGGTGGCATAGCGTTCGCCGAAATACTCGCACTGGGCGAAATGGGGCGCCTGCTCCCACCGCGGCCACCCCGCCTCGCCGGGAGCGCGCAGCACCAGAATCTCGAAGGGCAGTTCGTGCAACGGCCCGGAGGGGATCAGAATCAAGCGTTCGATCGCCACTCCGGGGGCCGCCAGTTCCAGCAGCGCTTCGCGCAGCGGCGGCAGGAGCAGAGCCGAAAGGCGAAGCAGCCGGGCACGATAGCCGAAACGGGGATAGAAGGCGACCCGGCTCTTGCGGGTCAGTGGGCCGACCACTCCCGCGACCAGCTCGCGCAGGCGCCGGCGGCCGAGATCCAGGCGCACAAACCGCCAGCCGCGGGCGGCCACCACCCACACAAAGGTGGCAGAAGCGGTGACCAGAAACTCGACCAGCGCCTGGTCATCACCCGTGATCAGGTGCTGTCGGGCCGCCGCCAATGAGAGCGGCGGCGTGAGCCCCTGCTCCGCGCTATAGGTGGGGTGGCGAAACTCGATCTCCTCCAGCAGCCGCTGATGTTCACTGCGCACCTCCGCCAGTTCGGCGACCAGTTCCTGCCGCCGCTCATCGGGCGCTGTGCCACCCTCCGCGCTGGAGCTGACGCGCGCGCCGCCACCCGCGCCGGCCACCGCCGCGGTCAGCTTCTGGATCCGGCTCTCCAACTCGGCCCGGGCCCGGGCTTCCGCGGCAGGAATGCGCCACGCCGTGGCTCCCCGCAGAACATGGTCGATGAGGGAGCGCCCCTTGGCCCTCTCGGCAAGGCGAAACGCCCACTCCTGGTCCGCTCGCGACGCTCGTTCATCGCCAACCAGGAACTCCACCGCGTCCTCGAAAAGCTCCAGCGACTCATCGGCCAGTCGCGTGCGCCGGGCGGCGGGGCCGATCTCGTGGAGCCAGTGTTCAAAGAGGGACATCGCCTCTTCGTAGGCCTGCTGCGCGGCATCCCGCCGTCCGCGCGCCGCCAGGGCGCGGGCGCGAACGTGGTGGGCGCGGGAGAGGTCATAGACGTCACCAACCGTGGCGAGCAGGGCGCAGGCCTGTTCGGCATCGGCCAGGGCGGCAACGTGATCGGCGGGAGTAGCGCCGTTCTGGATCCTGGAGCGAAGAATCAGCGTGGCGCCTTCGCCGTGGCGATCCTCCAATTGGCGATAGAGGCGCAGGGTGCGATCACAGAGCGGTAGCAGTGCCGTGAGTTCAGCGCCGCGCCGCCAACAGACCTCGGTGAGTGCGCGGTGGGACTGTGCCAGAAGGTGCTGAGACTGCGGAGGGTTCTGCGCGTTGAGAATCCGCAGGGTGGCGCGGACCGCCGCCTCGGCGCGCTCCAGATCACCGCTGCTGAGATTCAGATTGGCCAATTCATTGTAAATCGTCGCCTCTTTCAGGCGGCGGTTGCCCTGTCGCGCCAACTGCAGCGCCTCGCCGAGAATCTCCCGGCTGCGTTCGGGAGAGCCGGTGTAGGCTTCGATGCGCGCCCGCGAGAGGAGAGTCGTGACCCGCCCGTCGATATCGCCCGTGGCTTCGCTCAGGGTGGTGCAGCGCCGGTAGATCGCGCGGGCTTCGCGCAACTCGCCAAGCGTCTCCAGCGCGGCCGCGTGGGAGACCAGAAACCCGGTCTCGAACCATGGATCTCCGGTGGCGGTGATCGCCGAAAGTACCTCTTCACCAATCTCCACCGCTTTCGCCGTCAGCCCGCGGCGGCGGTAAACAAAACTCAGGTTGATTTTGCCGGTCGCCTCCAGACGTTGGTCGCCGATTGTCTGGGCGAGCTTGATCACCCGCGACAGCAGCGCCAGGTTGCGGCGCGGTTTGCCCTGGGCCGCGCAGATACCAGCGAGGCTGTTGCAGGCCAAGGCTGCCAGCCGTCGATTGCCATCCGCCCGAGCACTTCGCAGCAGGGCAACTTTCTGCCGGATCCCCTCGTCCACCCTACCGTTGGCCACGTCGTGCCCGCTAAGGGCCAGGCGCGTCATGGCGTGCAGTGCCCGGTCTCCGACCCGAGCCGCGAGTTCAGCCGCGGCGCGCAGAGAGGGCGGAAGATGCTCGGCGCTCACCACCCACTGCGCGAGAAACGCGAACCAGAGCATCGAATCCGCCACCGCGCGCCGATTCCAGGCCCGGCGCCCC
>JALXCG010000091.1 GCA_026991065.1 Gemmatimonadota bacterium
CGTTGTAGAGATTGAGCGTTACGCGAAACGTATCTCCGCAATTGAGTTCGCCCGCATTCGGGTGATCGCCGAAGAAGAATCCCAGCACATCATCCAGCACCGGCGTATTGAAACCGATCTGGGGTTCAGTCGAATAGCATTGGGCGGGCTGGCCATTGTAGTAGCGACAGACGGTCCAGGAGTACCGATTGTAACCATCACTGCCATCTCCGGTAGCCGTCACAACCTGATTCTGGCAGTAGGCGTTGTCGATACTGACGGCTGCGGTCGGTGTGACATCCTCTTTGTCGGCACAGATCCCGTCAATATATGCATATCCGAAGTGACCCCCCCAGCCACAATCTCCGACCTCAAAATTGATACAAACCTCCTCACCCAGGTAAGCAGATAGGTCAAAGCACTCAACAGTCCACCCCTTCACCGCACCGCCGCACACATTCTGGAAGAACTCATCAGAGGCGTTGTGAAGCTCTTCAGCGATGACATCGCCAGAGGAGGATAATGTGTACTTAAAATAGGGCCGTTCCTCCGGTGGATGGTTCTCGGGATTCTCCAAAACCACTGCGTAGGTAAAGTTGAAGTCTTGGTTCGATGCATCGACGACGAAGCAGTACTCGAGCGCATTGATTTCGCCGAATGGCGCGTCGGCGTTTCCGAGTTGTACCAAATAGTCCCCGTTGCCCGCGGACTGGTTTGTCGCCATGTCCAGGCAATCATCCTGCAGGTTGTCCGTCGTGAGAACGCAAGGAGTATCGTTGCCAAATCCCTGATGATCGATCACTGGAGTATCGCCATTGCCGTCGCCGTCAGTATCCTCCCAGTGTCCGGAACTGCCGGTCCATCCGTTCAAATTGCCATCCTCAAAGCCACCGTTGGCGCAGCTCTCGGTGGGATCCCCCTGAGGCTGAGAGAGAACAATCACGCCATAGTTCACAGTGCAGTTCCGGTTTCGAACAACAATGTCATAGCTGCCAACCGCCAGTCCGGAAAATTCGAGAATCTGGCCGCGAACATAGTCCACCCAAGTCACCCCACCATCAATGCTGACCTGCAGATCATCGCCGAAAGCCTGGATGGTGATGCGCCCATCTATGCAGCACTCCGGGCAGGATGGATCATAGCCGTTGACTGCCCAGATTACCGGTGCGCAATCGGGATCGGCGCAGTCGACCAGACCATCGCAATCGTCATCAATCCCGTTGTCGCAAATCTCCTCGTCGTCGTAGGGTCCGGGGTCGCCGATAATGGTCACCTCATTGATCCGAAGGTCGCCGAAGCCAGCACGCTGGATGCGAAGGTAGCGGACCGGACCACCAACAGCGACCCGCGCTTCGCCGTCGTTTCCTCGACGGATCGCAGCCCAATGAACGAACGGCTGGTTCAGCGTCGCTTCCAGATCAGCGAAGACCAGGGGAGTTTCTGACACAATTGCGTGAACGTTGGAGAAATCATCTTGGGTAGAAAAGAGTTCAAACTCCTCCACGAAGTAGCTGCTGCCAAGATCGAACTCCATGTAGGGGTCGTTTTCGATCTCGGTCTGCGCAAACTCCAACTCGGCGAGATGGCCATCAATGGCGTAGGCCGCCAGATTATCTCCGGATATCGACGACACCCCCATCTTCTGCGCCGGAATTTTCAGATAGCGATCGGTTTTCCCCTCACAAGGGAAGTCCGCGAAATCATTGAGCTGTGATTGCGCGCTCCCACACCAGTTGAGCGCCAGTAGGCAAAGCGCCCAGAAGCGAGTGCTGATCATTGTCGAGTGGTTCCTTTCGGTTGTTGGTGGATTCCCCACAAGAACTCGCGCCGCGCGCAGTCGCACGCAGCCGCGTGATGAGAGGGGAAGCAGAAGCGCCCATTGGAAGCGCTCTTACCCCTTTGACGCACCCAATCCGCACTTCTGGCAATCGAGCATTCATCCGGAGATGACATAAGCCGGTAACATATCACTCGTTACAAAAGTTTGACCAGGCCAGTGATTGCCAACCGCGCACCGGGCATGCGCGGCAGATCACCGCCGCCCGGCTCCCGCTCCTCGTGGCTGAGTCTTCACGGCGCACTTCCGTACGGAGCATCGCCTTCAGGGAGAAGAGGCAGTGAGGAGACCGATCAAGCCCCGACTGCACGCGTCGGGCGAGTCCGAGAATTGTCGCCACCGTGAACCACCGGCGGCCTAACGCGGCAAAGCCGCGGGACGATGCCCGCGACCTTGCTTTGCGATGGGGGAGACCCCCATCCCATCCACGGATTGCATTCTGTCGTGGCCTACCAGTACCACTCCCAGGTGAACGCATCCGCATCCGAGCCACCATACGCGCCCATGTCGCCGGCGGATGTATTGACTTCTCCATAGGCCTGGTTGATCCAGTTCCCCCAGTCGATCACATCGCTGGAGAAACAACCGGCGTCGATGCAGGGAGAACTCCGCCGCAGCCCCACTGGGAATATCCCGTTCCATGACACAAAATGCGGATTCTCATCGATGTTGCCGAATCCG
>JALXCG010000092.1 GCA_026991065.1 Gemmatimonadota bacterium
CCGGCCGGCTCGGGGCTGGTGGCGTTCGCGGCGGCGCTCGGGGTGATGCCGCTGGATATGCCGGAGTCGGTGCTGGTGCGTTTCACTGGCGAGATGCAGCCGGGGATCACGCTGCGCGACCTGGTGAACGCGATCCCCTACCGGGCGATCCAGACCGGCGAGCTGACGGTGGCCAAGGAGGGCAAGAAGAACGTCTTCTCGGGGCGGATCATCGAAATCGAGGGACTGCCGAAGCTCAAGGTGGAGCAGGCGTTCGAACTCTCCGATGCGACCGCGGAGCGGTCCGCGGCCGGATGCTCGATCCGCCTCGACAAAGAGCCGATTATCGAATACCTGAAGTCCAACGTGGTGATGCTGCGCTGGATGATCGCCAACGGTTACGGCGACGCGCGCACGCTGGAGCGGCGGGCGCGGGCGATGGAGGAGTGGATCGCCGATCCGCAGCTCATGTCGCGCGATGCCGACGCCGAATACGCGGCGGTGATCGAGGTGGATATGAGCGCGATCACCGAGCCGATTCTCGCCTGCCCCAACGATCCGGATGATGTGAAGCTGCTTTCGGAAGTGGCGGGAACCAAGATCGACGAGGTTTTCGTGGGCTCCTGCATGACCAACATCGGCCACTTCCGGGCCGCGGCACAACTGCTGGCGGCACACGGCAAACCGATCCCGACGCGGCTTTGGGTGGCGCCTCCGACCAAGATGGACCGCGATCAACTGATCGAGGAGGGGATCTACAACATCTTCGCCCAGGCCGGCGCGCGGACCGAGATTCCGGGGTGTTCGCTCTGCATGGGCAACCAGGCGCGGGTGGCGCCCGGGGCGACGGTGGTCTCCACCTCCACGCGCAACTTCCCCAACCGGCTGGGTGATGGCGCCAATGTCTACCTCGCTTCGGCCGAGCTGGCGGCGGTCACGGCGACTCTGGGGCGGATTCCGACGGTCACGGAGTATATGGCGCTGGCCGGCAAACTGAACACGATGGCGGCGGAGATCTATCGCTATCTGCAGTTCGACCGGATTGAGAGCTTTGTGGAGGCGGTGGAGCGGATCGCTTCCTGAGCCGGTCCAAGAAGCGGCGCGCGAGCCGGGAGTTCCGACTCGCGCACTTGCTTTTGTGGTAAGTGATATGGGGGTGCGCTCGATCGCGCGCAGCGATCGTCAGAAGGGCCGGCGGGTGAGTTTGACCCGGTCGACACCGTTTACGCTCTGCCCGCTCACTGTGGCCAGGCCGACAATCGATCCGTTGCTACCCATGTAGCCGAGCAGACCGCCGTTGGTCGCCATGACACCGAGCAGGCCACCGTTGCCGGCGAGCATTCCCAGCAGGCCGCCGTTGCCGCCGATGAAGCCCAGCAGGCCACCGTTGCCGGCGATCAGTTCGAGGACCGTGCCGTTGGCATCGATCAGCCCCAGCATGCCGCCATTGGCGGCGAGCATCTCCAAGAGGCCGCCGTTGTTGGTAATCATGCCCAAAAGGCCACCGTTGTTGGCGATGGTGCCGAGCAGGGCGCCGTTGTTGTTCAGGAATCCGAGCAGGCCGCCGTTGTTCTGGATGAAGCTCAGCAAGCCGCCGTCAACGCCGACCAGTTCCTCCAGGGTCCAATCGGCGAGGAAATACTGGGCGATGTCGCACACGCTCTCGTAGGTACCGTCGTCTTCCACTTCGCTCTCGAACTCACGGGAGTCGCAGCCGCTGTCGATGAAGGCGTAGAGACCGGTTTCATCCTCAAGCAGCAACAGCAGGCCCTCCGGAGTGTCGACGATTTCGCCGAAAAAGCCTTCGGGATAGAAGGCCGGGATCGCCGCGTAGTCGGCGATGAAGCCGTTCAGTGTTTTCTCGACGCCTTCACCCAAAGTGACCGGGTTGTCCAGCGGCTGCGTCATGCTAATCCGGCCATAGCCGAAGTGATCATTCCAACAGGAGGTGCGCTTGACTTTGTGGCTTTCGTCGCCGTCGTCGTCATCGAACGACTGCGCGACTCCGGTAGCGCAATTGGTTTCGTCTCCCCCTTCATCGGGCGAGACGCAGCCGGCCAGAATCAGCGAGCGTATGGTCGCGGCGCTGAGGTCGTCGTAGGTGCTGCGCAGTAGCGCGGCCAGCGCGGCCACTTGCGGCGCCGCCTGGCTGGTGCCCACGGCGTACCAGTAACCGATGGATCGATCGGAATCATCGGGGTCGAAACTGATCGACAGAATGGCGTCGGGCTCGCCGTCGCCATCCGCGTCTTCCGGCAGGCCGCCATAGGCCAGCAGGTCGAGCCCCGCGCCCCAATTGGAGTAGGAGGCGGGATGACCGTATTTGTCCATGGCGCCAACCGCGATCACTTCATTGAAGGCCGCGGGAAAGGAGACCATGCCCACGCCGTCATTGCCGGTTGAAGCGACCAACACAATGTCCGCGGCGGCGGCATCGGCGATCTTCTCCTGCAGCGTTTCGCCCGGGAAGAACCCCGGCGAGAAGGAGAGACTCATGTTGATGACGCCGGCGTCGTGGTCGATCGCCCAGTCCAGCGCGCTAATCAAGGCATCCAGCGAGCCGACCCCAGCGGCATCCAGCACCCGCAGCGGCATCACCGAAATGTCCGGTGCCATCCCGGCCAGGCCAAAGTAGTTGTTGGTACGCACATTGAGCATGCCGGCGGTGTGGGTGCCGTGGCCGTTGAAGTCATCCGGCACGTCGTCACCATCCACAAAATCCCAGGGGGCCGCCATGTCGCGGTGAAAATTCCAGCCGCGGTGGGCCCACTTGACACCGCTGTCCAGCACCGCCACTCGGACCGACGGCTGGCCGGTGCCGTGCTTTCCCCACACATGCTCCATATCCAGTTCACTGAAGTGCCACTGGTCCTCGTAATAGCGGTCGTTCGGTTCCCAGGTCTCGCCCTGAGCACTCATGATGGCATTGGGCTCGGCGAAGCGCACCGCGGCATCCGCGCGGAGAACCCGCGCGGCGTTGCGAAGGCGGTCGGCGTGGTCGTTGTAGGCCTGACCGGTGGCGCGAATTGCGGCGGCCAGTTCCGCCGCCGGTGGCAGCGTCACCACATAGGTGTTCCGGTCCACCTGGCGGGAGACCTGAATCTGGTAGCGCTCGGCAACCGCGGCGGCGGCGGCCGGGGAGACCCCGGACTCCAGCTTCACCACCAGTTCCCCGTCAACCACGGGAACCGGGTGGCCGGCGGCACGGTCGAACAGCATCGTTGTGTTCCACGCGTTGGCCCGCGACGACACCAACACCCCCACGACCAAGCTGAGCTTGATCCATCCGTACAATCGCCGAGCACGTAACATAAGCGTCTCCAAAGATGTGCGAACCTCGCTGCCTGGCCCGGTTCTCGCACAACAGATCCGGGTGAGAACGCCGAGCCGATGGACGCCGGCATCAGTCTGCAGAACTTGTGCCAGCCGCACGATTGCCATTTGCAAGCCGTGAGTACGTTGAAATCGCGAGGCTTCCACTGGAGATGTCGGTTTCGTGCGATTTGCACTACAGAAGAAGTGCGATCGTTGTCCAACAATCGCACAGCGAGGAGAAAAAGCTGCGCAGGTGGCGCGCGGGTGGTGGGGGCGCCGCGGGAAATCCGCCACAGCGGAGGGCAGGATCGGTAGAATTCGAGTGGTCACGGGAGCATCTCCGTGACCGCCACCCCGGTGCAGGAAAACCGCCCCTTCCGGAAGGCCACGCCATGCCGCTGCCCGACCTCCCGTCCACTTCCGACAGTCGGCCGCCGCTCTCACGCAGAATTTTCGCAGCGCTGCTCGCCACCCTGCTCTTTGCCACGCTCATGCTGCTCAATCTCTTACAGATGTGCAGCATTCTTCTGTGGCCCTTCTCGCGGCGCTACTTCCGCGCCGTCAACCGCTGGGCCGCAAAGAGCTTCTGGGGGGCCGTGGTGGCCGCCGCGCGGCGTTGCTACGGCGTGGAGGTGAGGCTCAGCGGCGATCCTCCGCCGGCGGCGGAGAACGCCATCGTGGTCCTGAATCACCAGGGGATGGCCGACATACCGGTGCTCCTCGACGTCGCCTCGCGAACCGAGCGTCTGGGCGACCTGAAGTGGTTCGCCAAGGATGTCATCAAGTGGGTGCCCGGTGTGGGCTGGGGGCTGCTTTTCCTCGACTGCATCTTTCTCAAGCGCAACTGGGCGGCGGACCAGGATTCGATCCGGGCGACCTTCCAGCGCTTGATCACCGCGCGGATCCCCTGCTGGATCGTCACTTTTGTCGAAGGCACCCGCACCCGCCCGGAGAAGTTGGAGGCCAGCCGGCGTTACGCCGCCGAGCACGACCTGCCGCTTCTGGACCATCTGCTGCTGCCGCGCACCAAGGGGTTTACCGCCACGGTTAGCGGGATGCGCAATCATGTACAGGCGATCTATGATTGCACCATCGGCTATGTCGATGGCGTGCCCAGCCTCGGGCAGTGGATTCAAGGGCGCATGCCGGTTGTGAACTTCGATTTTCGACGGATCGAGATCGGCGACCTGCCGCGGGACCCGGAGGCTCTCTCGGCCTGGCTGATGGAGCGCTGGAAAATCAAAGACCGGCGCCTCGACATTTACTATCGAACCGGCGCGTTTCCGGTCGCCGACCCTCTCTGATAACCGCGCCGACAACCTCGTCAACAACCCGCTCCCAGCCCAAGGAGGCTGCCATGAGTGCATCGGATTCCTCCGCTTCCACTTTTCCCGAGATTCACTGGGATGAGATCCGCCGGCGTATCGAGGAGGAGGGCGCGGAGAGCGTGGTCGCCTTCATCGAGGAGTTGGAGAACCCCGGGGCACGCCTCAATCTGTATGCTTTCGCGCAGCAGGCGCTGGGCTCGCGCCCCTGGCGCGGGAAGAACTTGGATGCCCTGATGACCGTGGCGGACTCAGGGATCGCTGCCGCGCTGGCGATCGCCGAGGCCAGCGACAACGAAAAGAAAGCCGCGGCGATCCTCGACTTCGGCAATGTGCTCTCCTACAACCTCAGCGCCGACCTGGCGGAGTGTTGGCCGGGGGATGACCTGGCGCGGGAGACGCGCCATTTCGAGCGCGGTCTGAAGGCGGCGGATGCCTGCCTGGAGTGGCGCCGAAAGCTGGGCAAGGGCTCCTACCCCTTCGCCGTTGCCTACTGGGCACGGGGCATGCACCTGATCTCTCTCGGGCGCCACGATGAAGCAGTCGCCGCGCTGGCCCAGGCGGTGGAATACGCGGTGCAACTGGCCGCCGAGAAGGGGGCACCGACCGAAGTGGAGCCCGACGGGGATTTTCTGGTGATTCTCAACTCGGGCTACTGGGGTCTGGCGCGCGCCCTGGCGGGAGAGGCCGCCGGCCGCGCGCTCTTTGAGCACGCCTGCCTCGCCTTCGAGGAGAGCAGCGGCGAGCATGCTGAAGATGCGCAGTTCGGTCTGGAGCAACTCCGCCACGTCGGGCTCAAGTTTCTCTCCTAGCAACGGCGGCGAGCCACCGGCTCCGCCCGCCACAAGGAATCGCCAAGATGATCGCTCTCCCGGGGCGCGCGCGGTGCGCGCCGCATGCACCGACTGCTCTGGCCCTCGCCTTCGCCTTCGCCCTCGCTCCACTCACCCCGGCCTCCAGCGCCACCGCTGCGGACGGCGCCGACGCCACGCTCGCCATGAAGAGGGCGACTGCCCGGGTCGACAGCACGCTGGCCCACCATCCGCAGGGGCAACAGATCGCCGCCTGGCTGCGCTCCGCCCCGGAGCGGGAGCGGCAAGCGGCGGAGTTCCTGCTCGCCTGGATGCCGGCGTCGGACCTGGGCAGTGTGAGCGCGGGCATGCTGCGCGCGGAGGTGCGGGAGGCGCTGGCGACCTGGGACGCGACCCCCTGGGCGGCCGACACGCCGCCGGCGCTGTTTTTCCACTATGTGCTCCCCTACCGGGTGAGCCAGGAGCAACCGGACTCGCTCTGTCGCCCGACTCTGCGGGCTGCCCTGGCCGAACGGGTTGCCGGCCTTGATCTGCCGGATGCGGCCATTGAAGTCAACCGCTGGTGCAATGAGCAGGTCGATTTCGTCTCCACCAGCGCCCGCGACCAGCCGCCGCTGGTAACCCTGGCGCGCGGTTGGGGGCGCTGCGAGGAGCGGATGATACTGGCGATCGCGGCGATGCGCGCGGTGGGAATTCCCGCCCGCGCCTGCTCCACCCCCTGGTGGACCACGACCGACAACAACCATGCCTGGCTGGAGGCCTGGACCGGTGCCGCGAACGGCTGGGGCTACCTGGAAGCATGCGATGGCAGCACCTGCATGAACCACGCCTGGTTCTCGCGACCGGCGCAACGCGCCGGCGTGGTGATCTCCACGGCCTGGGGCGAGGCGCCGAGCGCGGCGGTCGGCGGCGACCATTTTCTCCGTTCGCGCCACGGGGTCACGCTGATCAACTCCACAGCGACCTATACCGATCCCGGGCGCCTGCTGATTCCGGAGTTGGCGGACTCCGTGGAGGTGGCGGTGAACGCCTTCAACTACGGGGGCTTCTTTCCCCTGGTGCATGTCAAGGGCGGCGAGAGCATCGAACTCGGCCCCGGCGACTATCTTTTGAGCACCGAAATCAACGGCCGGATGGCGCTCGACATCGCCCGCATCCGCCCCGGCAAAGAGTTCCGAGCAACGCTGGAGCACGGCGCCGAGTTTCTCCGCTCTCCCCACTGGCTCCGCTATCCACACCTGGATCGCCCCCTGGCGGAGTGCCCCAAGCCGGCGCCGACCGATGCCCGCTGGTTGCGGCACAAGTTGGACCGGGAGACCAATCTGCGCCGCCGCGATGTGGCCGAGGCCGCTGGTCGTGACTGGATCGTCGCGCTGGCTGACAGTTCCACGGTGGCCGCCGAGTTTCCACCGGCGGCGCTGGAAGATGCGATGGAGCGCGCCGGCAATGCCCGCGGCGCCTGGGAGAAGGCGCTCCTCGCGCTCGACGGCGACGCCGCGCGCACCGCTTTCCGCCTGGTCCAGGAGATGGACGCCAAGGATTTCCGCGAACTCTCGGCGGATGCCCTGCCGGCACTGACCGAGCGCATGCTGGAGCTGCGCGCCCGCTACGCGCCCGATCTGGCGGACAGCACCTGGCAGCATTACGTGATCTCGCCACGGCTCTACTACCAGGCCGGCACCCAGGGCTGGTGGCAGGCGCTGCCCCTGGCTCCCCCGGGAACCTCCGCCGGTGCGCTGCTGCAACGCTTTCGCGACCATGTGCGGCGCGCTCCCGAGAGTGTTTTCGGCCACGTCGCCACGCCGGAACAGACCTGGCGCAGCGGTTGGGCCGACGGCGCCTCGGCCAAAGCCTGTCTCACCGCCCTGCTGCGCATCCACGGCATTCCGGCCCGCGCTGTTCGTGGCCGCGCGACGATCGACTACCGCCATGAGGGCGCGTGGGTTCCCATGCGTCCCTTCCCCGAAGCGAATGGCGGAACGACGACCGCCGCGGCCGCCGCAGATGCGGAGGGCAACGCCGCCCCGGCGGCGCACGGCCACCTGCTGGTCCACTACAGCGCCAACGGCGCCCCTTTCCAGGCCATCTCCACGTGGCGCCAGACCCTGCTCAGCCGCTTCGAGGATGGCGGGTTCCACCCGGTCTACGAGGGCCAGCTCTATGAGCGCGACGGCGCGGTCGCCTGGGATCTGGCTCCCGGTGACTACTGGCTCTCCGCCGGCCTGCGCAACAGTCTGGGCGAGCCGCGCTTCTTCGCCGAGCCGGTGACCATTGTCGCCGCCGACACCCTGCGGCTGAACCTGGAGATCGGCATCCCCCTGGATGAGCTGGATGAGGGCTCGATCCTGCGCCGCAAGCTCGACCTGAGTCTCCCCTGCCCACTGCTGGCAAGCGGCCACGGCAGCGGCCACGGCGCGGCCGCCGCGACCACCGATCTGCGCGCGCTCCTGCCCGCCCATGAGCCGGTGGTGATTCTGCTGCTGGCAAGCGACCACGAGCCGAGCGCACGCCACCGCCAGGCCCTGCTGGCACAGGCCGCCACGCTCCCCACCATCATCACCATCCAGCTTCCCGGTTCGGCTTCAACCGCCGGCAACTGCGCCACCGCAAACGCAACGACCCCACCCCCCGCGGGCAGTTACGCAATCGACGCCGCAACCGCCAAGGCCCTCTTCGGCATCACCAACCCAACCACCCAGGCACCGCTCTCCATCCTGCTGGATCGCACCCACGCCACACGCATCTGGATGACCGGCATGCAGCAGGGCCTGGCGGACCTGATCCGCGCCCGCCTCCGGGAGACCGGCGGCGGTGCAAATTAATCACACTCCGGCGGCCGCTCCACCGTATAGAGCACGCGCAGAGAATCCCCCTCCTCCCACATCCGCGGCACCAGACACGCGGCATCGCCGATCGCCACCTCGCGCCCCCGGAACGACTCGCCGAGCCAGGCCACCGCCCGCCCCCCCGCATCCAACTCCACCACCGCCAGTG
>JALXCG010000093.1 GCA_026991065.1 Gemmatimonadota bacterium
TACTCGGCCTGAACGGCTCCGGCAAGAGTTCACTCCTGCCGGAGCCGTTCAGGCCGAGTACGCCGATCTTGGCGCCGTAGAAATAGGAGAGTGAGATCTCCTTGAGCACGACCTTCTGGTCGTAGCGCTTGGATACCCGGATCATCGAGTAGATGATCTTGTTGTCTTCAGTACTCATCTTCGGGGAGTCCTCTGCTGGGCGGTTGGGGGGTGAACGTCGGATAGCATATGTCACCAACCGGCGAGTGGATGAGGGAATGTGGGAAATCCGTGGTGGTTGGGAAGGCACGACCTGTTCGATTGCTCCAAAGCGCGCGGGGAATTGGGCTATGCTCCCTTCCCGATCGAAGGCGCTTTTCTGTGCGCTCCCAACTTGGTACCGCGACCACGGATATCCGCAACGATGATTCTGAATCTACTCTTTTTTGCCTCCTGGAAAGATCTGACCGGCTGCAGCGAGACCACGCTTGAGGTCGTTCCGGGCAGTACCGTTGAACAGGCGCTGGCCGCGGTGGTTGAGCGCTGGCCGGCGCTGGCGGATCGCGTGCGCTATGCGGCGGTGGCGGTCAACGAGGAGTACGCAGCGCGCGAGCGAGTGCTTGAAGAGGGCGACGCGCTGGCAATCATTCCACCGGTGAGTGGCGGCAGCGGTGACCGGGTTCGGGTGGTCGAAGCTCCGCTGGATGCGGCCGCGCTGGCCGAGGCGGTGGTGCGCCCCGATTGCGGGGCGGTCTGCACGTTTGTCGGCACCACCCGCGACCACCACGATGGCCGGCAGGTTGAACAGTTGGACTACGAAGCGTATCAGCCGATGGCGGAGCGGGAGTTGTGGGCATTGGTCGCGGCCGCCCGGGAGCGCTGGGAGTTGGGTAGCGTGGCGCTGGAGCATCGGCTGGGGACGGTGCCGATCGGTGAGGCCAGCGTGGTGATCGCGGTCTCGGCCGCGCACCGCAAGGCGGCGTTTGCGGCGTGCGAGTATCTGATCGACCGGCTCAAGGAGGTGGTGCCGATCTGGAAGCGTGAGTCCTATCGCGACCACGCGGTCTGGCTCGAAGGGGAGCAGCGGCGGGTTGCCCAGCCTACTGAACGTAGCCCAGCGCTTCCAACTCACGACGAAGATTCGCCGGCGGACGGATGACGCCGGTGTCGCGAAGGCCGAGGCGCTCGCGGATCACGCGGCCGTCTTCAGCGTAGCTCTGGAGCAGGGCGCGGGCGGAATCGATGACCGCCGGAGTTCCCGCCGCGATCGAGTGCTGCTCGCCGGGGTCGGTGGTGAGGTCGAACAGCTCTTCGCGGCCGGAGGTGTTGTGGCGGATATATTTGTGCCTCCCGAACGTGACCGCGGCTCCCTCTTCAAAATAGAGCGCCCCCTGGCTGAAGATTGGCCGCTTGGCCGCGTCTTCGGCTGCGGGCGCGGGTTGGTCCCAGATGCCGGCCAGCGAGGGCGTGAGCAGAGTGGAATCGGCTGCGGCGAGTCCCACCAGTTGCAGAACTGTGGCCGGAATGGCGCTGGTGGAGACCGGCGTGGAGATTGAATCTCCGGCTGTCTGATCGCCCGGCAGTTTGAAGAGCAGGGGCACATGGAGAAGCTCGCGGTGGAAGGAGTGGCCGTGCTCAAACCCGCCGTGCTCCCAAAACTCCTCGCCATGGTCGCTGGTGAAGACCAGGAGCATGTCGTTGGTCAGGCCCATGTCGTCCAGAGTCGCCAGCAGGCGGCCGATTTCGGCATCGACGTAGCGCGCTTCGCCGTGGTAGAGAGCGGCAATGGTGGCGCGTTCACTCGGCGAAAGCTTGCGCCCTTCCCGGACGCCGGTGAGGTCGCTGAACTCCCGCCCGATGCTGGGGGCCAACTTGCCGGGGGGCAGGAACTCCGGCGGTGGCCGGTAGGACATGTGGGGATCGAGATAGTGGAGCCAGAGAAAGAAGGGACGATCGCGGTGAGCCTGAATCCAGGCGCTTGCCCGGTCGGTCAAGAGCCGGGTCGTGTCGCGGCGCGGGCCGGGCAGGTAGCGTTCGAGGAGGGTGGCGCCGATCGAATCGCCCAGGTGGCCGCTGATTGTGCGGTACTCCGCAAACCCCTGGTCGAAGTTGAAGATGCGTCGCAGCTGCGGGTTCCCTTGAAAGCCGGCGGTCAGATAGCCGGCGGCGCGCAGCCGCTCCGCCAGCGTGTCGATCTCCAGGGCGAGCGGGGTGGCGGAGGTCAGCACCTGGTGAACCGCCGGCATGAGGCCGCTCATGATCGAGGCGAAGGCGGGCTTGGTCCAGCAGCTCGCGGAGATTGCATCGGTGAAGAGCATGCTCCGCTCGGCGAGGCGGTTGAGGTTGGGGGTCAATGGACCGGCCGCGTCCTTGGCGCCGAGCAGATCGCCGCGAAAAGTATCGGCGGTCAGTAGAATCACCTGTTGGGGGCGTTCTGGTGGCCACTCGGCGGTTGCAGCGTGATCGCGGTCGCCCGCGTTGCGGTGGAGCCGGGCTTGCCCGGCGGGGGAG